>NZ_JBHVEE010000005.1:0-131467 GCF_042802415.1 Streptomyces sp. NPDC057486
CAGAGAACCATGTGCGGGGCCAGAGGCTTCAGCCTTCACCGAGACGTTGACCGACGTTCGAGAAGACGGATGCCAGACCGCATGTCGATTACCCAGTCGACGATGTGAGCCGAGCCACTAGCGTGAGCAGAGCCCTGTCCCACTCGGCGAGGAGGGCAATGTAAGCCTCCTGTCGCTGCCCCCGCAGCCAGTGTTCGTGTTCGCGCTAGGGCGTTGGTCAAGGGGGCGTGGACTCTATCGCCCTCTTGGGCGCAGTAGTGCATAACGTTCCCTTAAGTACAGTCATCTGACACTCTCCCCGCTGAATCGGTTGCCGTCGGACCGCTCGGAAGATTTCAGTGCTGCGCCCTCGGAGGTAGAACCGGCAACCAGCCAGCCTCGCTCGATCGTCCTTCGGGTATGCCACACCCGAGCCCCGAGCCGTCCCCAACTCCTCCGCAGTGGCCGCACTGTGGCCACGGCACCACACCAGAGGACCCCGTCGGCTGCCGCGGTATACACGTCCCCGGGCACTCCGCATGTCTCGCCCACCTGGCCGACGCCGATCGCAACGCCTACCTGGCCGGCCTGACCCCCGGCACCAACATCGACCACCGCGGCACCCCCTTCACCGAACCCCTTCTCGATGCCCTCCTCGACGCCCTCCGCGACCCAGCCACCGGACATCCCTGCCTCGGCGACACCCGGTTCGAGTCGGCCACCTTCCAGAACAACGCTCGGTTCCGTTCAGCGACCTTCCAGGGCAACGCCTGGTTCGGGTCGGCGACCTTTAAGGGCGGCGCCGGGTTCGGGTCGGCGATTTTCCAGGGCAACGCCTGGTTCGGGTCGGCGACCTTCCAGGGCAACGCCGGGTTCGGGGCGGCCTTCTTCCAGGGCAACGCAGGGTTCGACTCAGCGACCTTTAAGGGCAACGCCCGGTCGGGTCGGCGACCTTCCAGCGCAACGCCTGGTTCAGGTCGGCGACCTTCCAGGGCAGCGCCGGGTTCGGGGCGGCCTTCTTCCAGGGCGGCGCCGGGTTCGGGTCGGCGACCTTCCAGCGCAACGCCTGGTTTGGGGCGGCAGCCTTCCAGGGCGACGCCCGGTTCGAACAAGCGACCTTCGAGCGGCCGGTCAGCCTTGGACCGTTGGTGTGCACTGGGCGGGTGCAGTTGTCCGGGGCAGTGTTCAGCGGCCCGGCAACTCTCTCATTCGCCACGCGCCGCCTGGAGTGTCGACGGACTCGCTGGTCGTCAACGGCCGTGCTGCGCCTGCGCTTTACCACGGTGGACCTCGCCCACGCGGTCTTCGAATACCCGCTCACGGTAGCTGCGGAGGCCGACCCCTTCATGCTCCCCAGCGGGCAGCTGGTGGACGAACAGGCTTTTGCCGGTGCGCCTGACGCCACGGTGCGGATGGCCTCGCTGCGTGGGGTGGACGCGGCTCATCTGGTCCTCGCCGACGTCGACCTCGCGGGATGCCTGTTCACCGGAACCGTGCACCTGGACCAGCTGCGACTGGAGGGCGCCTGCATCTTCGACACGGTCCCGCCCGCAGTGCATTGGCGGGGCTGGCGCCCGGTGTGGTTCACCCAGCGCCGCACCCTCGCCGAAGAACACCACTGGCGCGCGAGCGAGCCATCGGCGGCCCGGGGCTGGAACGTGGCAGTGTTCGGCGCCGGGCGCGTCGGGCCGTTGCAACTGGCGCCGGTGTACCGCGCGCTGCGCAAAGCGTTCGAGGATGGCAAGCATGAGCCTGGGGCCGCCGACTTCTATTACGGGGAGATGGAGATGCGCCGCCACGCCGACGACATCCCCCGAAGCGAGCGAAGCCTTCTGACCGCTTGCTGGGCGCTGTCCGGCTACGGCCTGCGCGCCTCCCGGGCCCTGGGCTGGCTCGCCGCCGCCGTGCTCGTCACCATCGTGCTGTTGATGGGCTTCGGGATCCCTCAGGATTCCCCGAAGCAGGAAGCGACCGGCACTGTGCCGCCCGGCGGTGGCAAGGTCACTTTTCAGATAGAAAAGGCTGATCCTCAGAACCCCACGGGGGAGAGGTTCACCGGCGAGCGCTTCGAGGATGCCCTGAACGTCACGCTCAACTCCGTGGTGTTCCGCTCCTCCGGCCAGGACCTGACCACCACTGGCACCTACATCGAGATGGCGTCCCGCGTAACCGAGCCTGTCCTTCTAGGCCTGGCTGTCCTGGCTGTCCGTAATCGCGTCAAGCGCTGACCCACCCCACGGCCAGGAGCCAACAGACCGTCGCGGCCACCAGGTATCGAAACAACCTGTGCGCCTAAACCGCACGAACCGCTGCACGGAAGATTTCAGCGCCCAGGTCACGGTCCTACCCGCTGAAATCTTCCGCGCGGTCCGATAGCTGTTCATCAATCGGTCGGAACGTGAACTTGAACTTGAACGTGGTGACGTCGAACCCCCCGATTCTGGCGCGCAGTTGTTCATCAACCCGTTCATCTATCTGATACTGTTCAGATAGGTACTAGAGGCGTTTGATGAACGAAGGGGAGTCCTGTGGCCTTAGTTGGCCTCGTCCGAGTCAGCACCGACAAGCAGAACACCCAGCGGCAGCACGATGCGTTGGAAGCGATCTGCATCAAGGTCTTCGAAGAGAAGATCAGCGGCAAGCTGAGCACCGAGGAACGGCCCGTGCTTATGGCCGCGGTCGAGTACGTGCGCGAGGGTGACATGCTCTGCGTGCAGGAAGTTGACCGGCTCGGCCGCAACCTCCTTGAGGGTCTGATTGTCCTCAACGACCTCTTCGAGCGCGGCATCGCCGTGAAGGTGCTCGAAGGTATCGGAGCCGGCGAGCACACGGAACGCTCCCTCATCCTTGACCTTGCCCTGGCCCTTGCCGAGGACCGCCGCCGGGACATTGTGAGGAAGACGAAGAACGGTCTTGAGGCCGCCCGCAAGCGTGGTCGCGTCGGTGGCCGCAGGCCTGTCATGACCGAGACGCTGACCGTCCAGGCTGTCGCCCTCCGCGACCGCGGCTTCACGATTCGGCAGATCCAGCCGCACCTGCGCATCGCCGAAGGCGCGAACAAGGGTAAGAACCCCAGCGTGGGCGCCATTTCCCAGGCCCTTCGAGCGCACGATTCCGAGCAAGCTGCGAGGCTTCAGCCCGAGGGGGAACCGACGTGACACATCGAGGTCGCCCGCGGGTGCATCTGCTGACGGGCGGACCTACCTGGGAGGTGCGACAGGCGGCGTCGGCAAAACCAACCCGGTTCACAAAGAGGCAGAAGGCTGCCAGGAAGCCGCTGCTGGAGCGCATGGCCGAGCTGGACGCGGCGGTGAAGCGCAGTGACTGGCGTGCCGCGAGGGCGGCGAGGTCAGCCGCTTGGGATGAGATCGGTCGGCTGTCCGACGATCTGACACGCGAAGAGCGAAAGCAGCTCTGGGAACATAAGCGGCGGATACTTGCTGGCGAAGCTCAGGCCCGGCGCCGCCCTGGCGGGATCCGGTAGGCGCGTCTGTTGATCTGCGAGGAAGGCCTCATTGGGGCGCTTCGTAGTGGTGGGCCTGCCCACCGCGCCACTCGACCCAGTTCGGGTTGTCGAGGGCATACTCACAGTCGTAGAGGCCAGCCCGCCGGAGGAATTCGATGAGGTCGCTGTCGTCGCGGGCGAGGCCAGCGATCTCGCCGTTGATGGTGACCGCCCGACCGCCTGCTGAAGACGGGTGGTGTACGACTACCGGGGCGTTCATGTCTCCAGGCTGCGCCGCGCTGCTGCTCACAGCACCCCGAACCCCGCGGCTTCGCTCTTTCACGCGATCGTGGTGCTCGCGTCACGCCGCTTCGTACCGGTGAGCCCGGCCGCCGCGCCACTCGACCATCTGCGGGTCGTCGATCAGTGTCTCCGCGTCCGGGAGTCCGGCCCGGCGCAGGAACTCGATCAGGTCGTGATCGTCGTGAGCGAGTCCGAGGATGTGGTCATACGCGGTGACACGCCGGCCGCCCGACGCGGGCGGCCGATGAACGATTATCGGCGCATTCGTCATGCCTCAAGGGTGCCTCTTCCGAGGTCACAGCACCCCGAGCGCGGTGTCTGGTCGGCAGTGCGCGCATGCCCGGATGCCTTCGGCGAGTGCGGCAAGGGCCTGCTCCTGGCTGATGGCACGGCGCCGCTTCCCGATGGCGTAGCAGTCGCCGGCGTGCACCTCGATGGGCTGGGAGCCCACTCCGATGCCGAGCTCGACGACCCAGTCCGGAGTGGGCGGCCGCCGCTCCTCGCCCTGCTGCCGCTCAGTCTCTCGCCGTTCCTCGTCGGCGATCCACCGGTCGGTCTGGGCGAGCTGCTGCTCCTGCACTCTCCTGAGGAAGCGCAGCATGACCAGGCGCGACGGGTTATCGGACATAAGTTCGATTCTAAGTCTTTCCCGGACCTCCGCGAACTTCGCCCGCTGCCACAGGTCACCCGTCCCTGCCACACTGACCGTGGCCCGCCGTGTCACCCCCGTCACGGCGGGCCGACCCGGTTGTCATACCGCCCCGCTACCGTGGGCTCATCCCATTCGCGCCTATGGCTGGGCGCAGCTACGAGACCGCCCCTCACCCGGAACAGCGCCCGGGGGAGGGGCGGACGTGCATCAGCCGTCCTCCGGCTCCGGATGCAGCACGGCCTTCTTCACGGCCATCTCCAGCTCGACCCGCGCCGGAGTCGCCGTCCGACTCACTGGTCACTCGATGCGAGCCGGGTTCATCACCACCAGTCGCAAGGCAGGCAAGCGCGGAGAGAAGATCCGTGCCCAATCTGGACATGCGGAGAACTCGCCGGTGTTCTGGGGCTACATTCGCGAGGCTGACAAGTGGACCGATGCCGCATCAGAGGACATCGGCCTGTGAACACCCGCTCCATTGAGGACGCTGAGCTCCTGCTGACGAAGGTGCATTCCGTGACTGATGACGACCACTTCCGCAACGAGATTCTCTCAATGACAACTGCACAGCCCGGCTGGACCGTTCGCGCTCGGATCAACGCTCACAAGCAGGGGACCAACGAGCGCTGGGTGGAGGAGGAGGCTGTGTTCCCGGTGACCGGGTGGGCTGTTGTCGCTTGTCACTTCCGGGATGGCGGCGTCGGCAACAGGCTCGAAGCTGTTTTCCTGACAGCCGAGGGCCGCCTGGAGCACGAGTCGTTCTACAGGTGGCAGTACTCCGAGCTGGAACCCGAGGCGGGGCAGCCGAGGAAGACGGTCTCCTTTGAGATTCGTGCACCCTCACCCGCCTAGCGGAGGAATCTCCGCCATGCCTTTAGCTCTGTGGTCGGTTCAGGTGGATCGTTGATCACGCGGCCGGGACTCGCCCCCAGGCAGTTCCCCCGCTCAGGCCCTGCCCGTTTGGACCCCCTGCGGGCGGGGCCTGCCGCCCTCCCGATCCTCCCCGCGGGAGGGCAGGCGGTTGCCCGGCGACAGGGCTCCCCATGCTCAGAGCTTCGAAGGCTCGCTGCTAGGCGTGCCGCTTGCCGCGCTTAGCTTGCCGTAAGCGGCTTCAAGGCGCCCTTTGATCTTCTCACGCTTGGACTTGAGGGCGTCTCGCTCGTTCTGGCGGCGAATCAGGTCGTCGATGATGTCCCAGTCAACTTCACCGCACGCCTCAACAGTGCGCTCCAACGTTTCGTGGGCACGCATCTGCTCGCCGGGATCGTCGTCCTCGTCCGCGCGGCGGCTGTCCATCTGGGGAGAATCTTCGCGTGGGGAGCGATTGGGGAGCCTTGAGAATCCCTGCATTGACTGTCGATCTACCCCGGATCGGAACGGGTCGGAATCGATCGGAATGCAGGTCAGGCAGCTGAGGTGGCTGCTCGGTGACGAACCGCCAGGAGGAACAACCTCAGGGGCCAGTTCTTCACGGACTACAACCTCCTCGCCGCGGGCTCGGTGATCGTCGCCCTGCCGACGCTCGTGGTCTTCCTGCTGCTGCAGCGGCACTTCATTGCGGGGCTCACCTTGGGATCGAGTAAGGGATAGGTCCGACCTCGGCAGCCCGCACCCGAGCGCCACAGAAGTGCCCTGCCGCGCAATCCCCCGACACGGCGGGGTCGCCCGGCAGATGCTGGTGATTCTCGGCCGCACCTGGGGAAGGATCGGTTCATGCCACCCACATGGATATCCCAAGAGCCCACCAAAAACGGACAGGAACTGACCCTCGGGGAGCTCGGCGACTTCGTACAGAAAGCCATCGAGAGCGGAACACCGCTGACGCAGCCGCTCTCGATCGAGGCGAACAACCGCGGCAGGCGACTCAAGTGGATCGGTGTCGAAAGCCCCGCGAAGAAGAGCTGATCAGTTACCTCCGCCCGCGGACCGCCGTTGAACCGGGTGATCACACCCAGGTTTGAGGGCGGGCCGCGCGACGGCGATGAGATCGGCGTCGAAACCCACCACACCTGTCACCCGGCACAGCCCGCCCTGCCCGGCGACGACGGCCTGTACGCCCATGCCATGGTCGTGCGACTCGTCGGCCGGGCCCTGTTCTGCGGGCCCCGGCCACATGCCGGCGACGAAACGCCCCACGTTCCGCGACCCGCCGGGCTGCTGTCAGCCACGGTCAGTCCGCGATGTCCCGGAGCGCCGCAGCTCGCACCCGTTCCCCGGGCGAGGTGAATCCCCGTGCGGAGACCACGACGTTGCTGATGACGATCATCCCGATGCCGATCCATTCGTTGAGGTCGAGGGCTTGCCGGAGCAGGCCCCAGCCGGCCAGGGCCGCCCAGACGGGGTTGATGCTGGCGAAGGTGCCGAACATCCGGGCGGGTACTCGGCGCAGGGCGAGCAGGTCGGCGACGTAGGGCACGATCGAGGACATCAGTCCGCAGGCGACAGAGAGGGCGATTGCTGCGGCGGTGGGGGCGTGGAAGGCGAACCAGGTCACGGCGATCGGGGTCCAGGCGGCAGCGGTGACGAGCCCGGCCACGGCGGTTCCCTGCAGGCCGGGAAGACGCTGGCCGAGGGTGCGGTTGAGCAGGATGTAGGAGCCCCACGCCGTCGCGGCGAGCAGCGCCAGGGTGATCCCGATGATGTCGGCAGTGGGGCCGGGGTTGGTCAGCACCACCACGCCGACACCGGCCAGGGCGGCGCAGGCGATGTCGAGCACACGTCGTGAGCTTGCGATGGCGACGGTGAGCGGGCCGAGGAACTCGAGGGTGACGGCCAGGCCGAGCCCGATTCGGTCGATCGCGGCATACAGGCTGAGGTTCATCACACTGAACACGACCACCAGACCGAGGATCGGCCACCACTGGTCCTTGCGCAGGCCACGGAGGTTCGGGCGCACGATCGGCGTCAGGACGATTGCGGTGACGAATTGACGGACCGCGACCACGCCGACCGGACCGATCGCCGGGAACGCCAACGCACCCAGGGCGGCGCCGGCCTGGTTCGACGCCGAGCTGGTGAGCATCATCACGATGCCGGCACCACGCTGACGCGAGGTCGCCGTCGCGGCGGAGAGCTGCTCGCCGCCGGCCGGTGCGTTGTGCGTGCGATCCGTGGTCTCAAGGGTGTCCATACGCCCATGGTGGGCTCACCGCACTGCATAACCTATTGCATGTTGTGGTCTTGCCATACGCTTGGGTTATGGATTGGAGTCTTCGAGAGCTGCGGTTCTTCGTCACCGCCGCTGAAGCGGGGTCGTTCACCGATGCCGCCGCGCAGTTGTACGTCTCGCAGGCGGCGGTCTCACGCACGATCGCGGGCCTGGAGAAGACCGTCGGGGACAGGCTCCTGCGGCGGGTGCCGCGAGGATGCGAACTCACCATGACCGGACAACAGGTCCTGCCTCATGCGCGGAGGGTGCTGTCCGAGGCAGAGAGGTTCACCGAGTTCCTGACTTCGCGCCACGGCGTCCTGCGGCTGGGATATGCGTGGGCGGCTCTCGGGCGGCACACCGCGCGCCTGCAAAGGGACTGGGCTCGGCGCCACGATGCCATCGAGCTGGAGCTGGTCCGGCACAACTCGCCCACCGCAGGCCTGGCCGAGGGCCTGTGCGATGTGGCGATCGTACGAAGACCGGTCGATGAGAAGCGATTCGACTCCCTCGTGGTAGGGCTGGAACGCCGGCTGGTCGCCTTCGCCTCCGACGACCCGCAGTGGTCGCGCCGGCGCCGGCTGAGCATGGCCGAGATCGCCGACCGCACCGTGATCATCGATCCGCGGGTCGGGACCACCAGCAGCCAGCTCTGGAACGGCGCCGACCGTTCACCCCAGTTCATCGAATCCACCGATGTCGACAGCTGGCTCGACGCCATCGCCGCCGGGCGCGGCGTGGGAACCACAGCCGAGGCCACCGCGCACCATCACCTGCGCCCTGGCGTGACGTACCGGCCCATCAAGGACGGCCCCCGCATCCCCGTCAGACTCGCGTGGTGGCACGACCACCACCCCAACGGCCTGGGCGACCTGGTCGATGCCATCACCCAGCTCTACGCGACGGCCTAAGGGCTGTCCCGGCATCCCTGGTGGATCAGCGTGCGGCGTCAGATGCGGTGTATCGCAAGGCGGAGGGGCGTCCTCTCAGGAGCAGAAGCGGAACGGCGCAAGATCCACCGGACCCGCAAGGAAGGCAGGCGATCTGCCGGGGTAGGCTGGCATTCCATGGCAATAAGCACCGCCCTGTGGTCCTTCGCCCTGGTTGTAGGGCTCCTCACTCTGACTCCTGGCCTCGACACGGCGCTGATCCTGCGCACGTCGGCCCTTGGCCGGCGCAGGAGAGCCTGGGGCGTCGTCCTCGGAATCCAGACCGGCACCCTGGTGTGGGGTGCGTTCACCTCCCTCGGAGTGACCGCGCTCCTCACGGCCTCTCACCTCGCCTACACCGCGTTGCGCTGGATCGGCGCCGCCTACCTGATCTGGATGGGGGCACGCATGCTCCGGGACACCTTCCGGGGTCTGCCCACGCCGGACATGGACGATTCCGTTCTGGCCGCCGGCGCGGACTCGGTCGGCGGCGGCTGGCGGCAGGGAACGCTCACCAACCTCCTGAACCCGAAAATGGGCGCCTTCTACGTCGCTGTCCTGCCCCAGTTCATCCCCCCAGGCACCGGCCACTTCACCATGGGCCTCCTGCTCACCACCGTGCACATCCTCATCGGTCTGCTCTGGTCCGCCGTCCTCATCGGCTTCGCTCGCATCCTGCACAGCTGGCTCCGCACGCCCCGGGCTCGCCGCCTGCTTGACCGAATCACCGGCACCGTCATCGGAATCTTCGGTATCAGGCTGGCCCTCAGTAACTGACGCTCCGACCGGCAGGGGCAGCGACCCCATCGGGTCGGCGGGCCGGGGGACGACAGCCCGGATACCTCGGCGACGGGATGTCCGCGGTTCGGCAGGCATCAGTGGCTCGACCTGGCACGCTCGCTCGCTGCGTTGTCGGGCTCGCCCGAGTACGTCCGGTACGAGGACGCCCCTCCGCCTTGCGATCGCACGCACCGGACGCCGCCGGGCCCGCCCTTCGGGCGGACGGCGGGACTTCCGGCACACGCCCTAGCAGTACCGATCCTCGGCCCGGCTGAAGCCACCGGTGTATCCACTGTCGTAGCCATCCGCGTAGCCCTGGGTGCGGAGGCTGGGGAACAGTCGTAGTTGCTGTTGATGCAGCTGTAGGCCTGTCTCAACCCGGCAGCTGTCCCTACCGTCCGTATACCCGGCTCTGAAGCCATCTCGGTAACCATCTCGGTAACCCTGCTGGTAGCCGTCCTGGTCTGGATAGCGTGCGGCCTCCAGCGCTGCAGAACTCGGTACGGCTGAGGCCTGGGCGGCGAAAGCGGCCGGCGAGAACGCGAGAGTGGCGACAACGAGCGCCGGGCTGAGCCGAGCAAGCAGGCGTGTGGCAGTCATGATTCACTCCTCGGATCGGCACTGGTTCAGAGTGGCAAAGCCCCTGGCAAGGAGCCCAATGCCCAGTTCTCTGCGCCTGATTGGCCGCCAAGGTGCCACCCGGTCTGCCTCTCCTAGCTTGCGCTCCCTCTCAGGTGATGTCATGTCGAGAAGGACCTTGGATCCGCATGCCCGGAGACCCGGGACCTGACCGCACAGGACCGCGCCACTGCGCGGGGCCTCGGTATCGCCCAGGAGGACGACGACCCGGGCTGGTGGACGTCGACGTGGATTCCCTTCGCCGCGGTCCGGAGCGGCGCAGTGCCGTGAGGCGTGGGCCATGTCAGTGGCGGCTGCGATGCTGCCCGCATGGACGAAATCATGCGACGGCGGGTGTACGGCGCCGACCACGACGATCCTGATCCGGGCCCGCAGCCCGGGCGTGCATACCGCGAGCTGGTCGGCGGCCCGCTCGACGGGTTGCTCCTCGACGTGACGGGCTGGTCGGAGGTGGCACTCGCCGACGGGGCCGCACTGATCACCGAGATCGGCATGCACGGCCCGGGTGGCAGGTCGGAGTACGGGCCGAGGGCGGACGATTCGCTGAAGTGGGACTGGCGGGGAGACACGCCCTGAATCAGGTGGCCTCGTACTGGTGCGCTGCGGCGCCCTGCCATTCCACCAGGGCCGGGGTGTCGAGGGCCCGCTCAGGGTCCGCCATGCCGGCGTCGGCGAGAAACACAATGATGTCGCGGTCGCTGTGTGCCAGCCCGAGCTGTTCGTCGCGACCGTTGATATGGACGGTCACGAGCCTGGCGCCGGACGGTGTGGGGGCGTGAACGATGATCGGTGGAGTCGACATGGTTCCAGGGTGGCGCGTGATGCCGGTGTGCGCGCATCTGGCTGGTCCGGATGTGTGGTTCCCGAGGATCAGGGGTAAGGGCCGTGGTCCGGTTGCCCCGTCCTTCGGCCGATGACCCCTGGTCGGCGGCGAGGGTCCTCGAGGTACCTGCCGGTGCCTGCCCGACCAGAGTTTGTGATCACCGGTCCGGGGACGAATGGTGCGGTCGGGCCTCCCCTGAGTGAGTTGATCGGCTTCGACAGCGCGACCTTGGGCGGGTAGTGCATCAGCAGGTGCACGAGGACGGCTTCGCCCGGAGCGGGTCTACCAGCGGCCCGAGGCCGTCGCGAGACACCCGCGCAGCGACGCGTGAACAGGTCGCTGCCGGAATTTCTTTTGTGGTGAAGGGAGTTGACCCCGATGAACTCCCGGGGTGCCGAACCACCCACGACCCCCGACCTCCACTTCGAACGAAGGATTCCGACTGTGGCAGCCGAGCTCTCCGACGATTTGAAGAAGTACCTCGACGACTCGAAGGCCTTCGCCACCGTAGCCACCGTCCTGCCGGACGGGCGGCCGCATCTGACCGTTGTCTGGATCACGCGCGACGGAGACGACCTGCTGTTCTCCACGACCGTGGACCGGCTGCAGGGCAAGAACGCTGCCCGCGACCCGCGCGTCACCCTGCTGATCAGCCCGCCCGAGAACCCGTACACCTATGCGGAGATCCGCGGTACCGCAACCGTCACGCCCGACAGCACCCACGAGCTGTTGAACGAGCTGGCGCACAAGTACACCGGTCAGGACTACGCAACCTTCAATCCGGCGTCGAAGAACGACGGTCAGCGGGTTGTCGTGCGGGTCTCCCCCCTCAAGGTCACCGGCAGGCTCTGACACGACGGCCGGATTCCGGCCGCAGGCCGTGGCGGCGGGCGCGGGGCGGGGTCACCGGCCCCGGTCCGCCGCCTGCGACGGTACGACCACCAGGAAGGCGTCCTCCTCCAGGTCCATCACGACCTCGGCCGCCATACCCTCGCCCCGGCGCGCAGCCGCGAACTCCTCCGCGGGCCAGCTGCCTCGCGGACCTCCCGCGGGAAACCGCTCCAGTACTGTGCGCTGCACAGTGCACCCCCTTGCCTCGTCGGCTCCAACGACGCCCCGCCGTCCCCGTTACGGCCGCTCGCGTGCCCGACTCGTACGGTGGGACGCCTGCCGACGGGCGTCCGGTACCTGCTTTTGCGCAACAACATCGCCGCAGCCGGGTTTTCGCGGCAGGGTGTTGCGGGCAAGCCACAGAGGGCTACGAAAGAGGGGGAACCGTGATCGTCTGGATCAACGGTGCGTTCGGCGCGGGCAAGACGAGCGCCGCGCGCGAACTGATCGATCTGATCCCGAACAGCACCTTCTACGACCCCGAACTGATCGGCGGGGGACTGCGGTACCTGCTGCCCCAGAAGAGGCTTGCCGAGGTGACCGACTACCAGGACCTGCCGATCTGGCGGCGGCTGGTGGTGGACACGGCTGCCGCTCTGCTCGCCGAGGTGCCCGGGGTGCTCGTGGTGCCGATGACGCTGCTGCGACAGGAGTACCGCGACGAGATATTCGGAGGGCTCGCCTCCAGACGCATTCCCGTGCGTCATGTACTGCTCTCACCTGAGGAAACGATCCTGCGGCAGCGGATCGCCGACCGTGAGGAAGTACCGGACGACCCGGAAGCAGGCGAACGGGTACGGCAGTGGGCGTACGAACACATCGAGCCCTACCGGACAGCGCTCGGCTGGATCTCAGCGGACGCGCACACCATCGACACCAGCGCGCTGACCCCGTACGAGACCGCCGAGCGCATCGCCGACGCCGTACGCACCGGGGCCGCCGGCGTGTGCGAGATCGTGCAGACGCCCGCACCGACCTCGGAGACCCTCGCCGCGGGGGTGCTGCTCTTCGACGAACACGACCGGGTCCTGCTCGTCGACCCCACCTACAAGCCCGGCTGGGAATTTCCCGGCGGAGTGGTGGAGCCCGGCGAGGCACCGGCACAGGCCGGGATACGGGAAGTGGCCGAGGAGATCGGGATTCAGCTCGACCGGATCCCGAACCTCCTCGTCGTCGACTGGGAGCCTCCGCACCCGCCCGGGTACGGAGGGCTGAGGCTGCTCTTCGACGGCGGACTGCTGCACGGCCGGGACGCCGAACGGCTGCTGCTGCCCGGCTCCGAACTGCGCGGCTGGCGGTTCGTCACCGAGGCGGAGGCCGCAACGATGCTGCCGCCGAACCGGTACGAGCGGCTCCGATGGGCGCTACGGGCCCGCGAGCGGTCAACCGTGCTCAACCTGGAGGCCGGAGTCCCGGTCGGCTGACGACCGCAGCACGGCGGCGGCGTCGACAGTGAGGGGATCACCGTGCCCGAAGCAGACCGTGGACGGGGCCAGCGCCGCCAGCCGCCGGAACGAGGCCAGTGCCTCGGCCCGGTCCGTGTTGAAGACACCCAGCATCACTTGGCCGACCCCGGCCACGCAGTCGCCTGTGAACAGCACATCATGGTGCGGCAGATGGATGGCGAGTGACCCGGGTGTGTGCCCGGGGGAGTGGACCACGCGCGCCCCGCCGCCGAAGGGGAGTTCGTCGCCGTCGGTCAGTTCACGGTCGACCCGGGTCGGCGGGGCCGCGGGAACGGTCAGCGCACGCTCGTACAGCGGACGTTCCCAGTCGAGCAGTACGGGATCGGGAACCCGTTCCTCGCCACGGATTGCCGGGGCGTCGAGACGGTGGGCCAGGATTTCGGCCCCGTACCGGTCGGCGAGCTCCTGAGCGGCGCCGTAATGGTCGCGGTGGCCGTGGGTGATGATGATCCTGCTGATCCCGGCCGGGTCCAGGCCGAGGCCGTGCACGGCGTCCTCGATGCCGGTCGCCGCATCGATGTCGCCTGCATCGATCAGGGTCAGGTCCGCGTCGTCGCGCCAGAGATACGCCTGGCCGACAGGGAAGCGGAACATGTGCAGCTGGGGGAGCACCTCTACGAGATCCATGTGGCGAACGTACGCAGCCCCGTTCGTCCGCCGCACGGCTCTACGCTCTGGGCGAGCTTCGCTCAGCGCGTAGCCCGGAAGGCCCGCGGGCCGTGCGCGTGCGGGCCGGGATCCGGATTCCGGGGCGACCGTCCCCCCTCGCGTTCGAGAGGTGCGTCCGCCCCGGAGCAGGTGATGCGACGTCAGGCCTGCTTGGACTCCGCGTAGTTCTGCAGGAACAGTGCCTCGGCGACCGACAGCCGCTCCAGCTCCTCGGGCGACACGCTCTCGTTCACCGCGTGGATCTGCGCCTCCGGCTCGCTCAGGCCGATCAGCAGGATCTCCGCCTCCGGGTAGAGCGCGGCGAGCGTGTTGCAGAGCGGGATCGAGCCGCCCATCCCGGACGTCTGCATCTTCTCGCCGGGGTACGCGGCTTCCATGGCCTGCGCCATCGACGTGTACGCCGGGCTGGAGGTGTCCGCGCGGAACGCCTGCCCCTGGCCGACCTGCTCCACCGAGACCCTCGCCCCCCACGGGGCGTGCGCCTTCAGATGGGCGGTCAGCAGCTTCGTCGCCTCGGCCGCGTCCCGGCCCGGCGGCACCCGCAGGCTGATCTGCGCCCGCGCACTTGCCTGCAGCGACGGCGTCGCGCCGACCACCGGCGGGCAGTCGATCCCGATGACGGTGACGGCGGGCCGCGCCCAGATGCGGTCGGCGACGGTACCCGTGCCGATCAGCTCCACACCGTCGAGGACCTTCGCGTCCTTGCGGAAGTCGGACTCCGGATACTGCAGCCCGTCCCACTCGGCGTCCGTGGTGAGCCCGTCGACGGTCGTGGTGCCGTCCTCGGCACGCAGCGACGCCAGCAGCTGGATCATCGCGGCCAGCGCGTCGGGGGCTGCGCCGCCGAACTGCCCGGAGTGCAGGTTCCCTTCGAGGGTGTCGAGGGTGACCCGCAGCATCGTCATGCCGCGCAGTGTCGCGGTGACCGTCGGCAGACCGACCCGGAAGTTGCCGGTGTCGCCGATGACGATGGTGTCGGCGGCCAGCAGCTCGGGGTGCGCCTCGGCGTACCGCTCCAGGCCGCCGGTGCCCTGCTCCTCGGAACCCTCGGCAATCACCTTGACGGAGACCGGGACGCCGCCGTTCGCCTTGAGAGCGCGCAGGGCGAGGAGATGCATGATGAAGCCGCCCTTGCAGTCGGCCGCGCCGCGGCCGAACCAGCGGCCCTCGCGCTCCGTCAGCTCGAACGGCGGGGAGATCCAGGCCGACTCGTCGAGCGGCGGCTGTACGTCGTAGTGCGCGTAGAGCAGTACGGTCGGGGCGCCGGCCGGGCCGGGCAGGAAGCCGTAGACCGACTGGGTGCCGTCGGGGGTGTCGAGCAGGGCGACGTCCTGGAAGTCCTCGGCGCGCAGTGCGTCGGCGACCCAGGCTGCGGCCGCCTCGCACTCGCTCTTCGGGAACTGCGCGGGATCCGCCACCGACTGGAAGGCCACCAGCTCGGTCAGCTCCGCCTTGGCACGGGGCATCAGCGAGGCAATGGTCTCGGAAATCGGATGGGCGGTCATGGGCACGCTCCTCGTGGGTGCGACGTTATGTGTACGAATCCGTCTGCATGAACGCCGTGGGTGCGGCGCTGCATGTATGGCGAACGCACGGTCGATCCTCCCACAGCGGGGACCGGTCGCAACGCGCCGTAGGATGCCGTGAGCAGCTTGGGCCACTGGTCGGGATCGGGAGCAGAAGCACATCGTGAGCAGCGAGAACGCAGACGCCGGACGTGAGCTTGAAGAGTCGTCCGTGTGGGATGTCGTCGTAGTCGGCGCCGGACCGGCCGGAGCCTCCGCGGCATATGCGGCGGCGGTCGCCGGGCGGCGGGTGTTGCTGCTGGAGAAGGCGGAGCTGCCCCGCTACAAGACCTGTGGCGGCGGCATCATCGGCTACTCCCGTGATGCGCTGCCACCCGGATTCGAACTGCCCCTGCAGGACAGGATCCATGCGGTGACGTTCTCGCTCAACGGCAGGCTGGCGCGGACCCGCCGCTCCAGGCGGATGCTCTTCGGGCTCATCAACCGGCCCGAGTTCGACGCGGGTCTGGTCGAGGAGGCGCAGAAGGCGGGCGCCGAACTCCGCACGGGGGCATCGGTGACCCGGGTCGAGCAGCACGGCGCCTCGGTCCCGGACCGGCGCACGGTCGCCGTGGTGCTCGCCGGCGGCGAGACCGTCCTGGCCCGCGCGGTCGTCGGCGCCGACGGCAGCGCGGGACGCATAGGAGCCCATGTCGGGGTCAAGCTCGACCAGGTGGACCTGGGCCTGGAGTCGGAGATCCCGGTCCCGGCCACCGTCGCGGAGGACTGGGCCGGGAGGGTGCTCATCGACTGGGGTCCGATGCCCGGCAGTTACGGGTGGGTGTTCCCGAAGGGCGACACCCTGACCGTCGGGGTGATCTCGGCGCGTGGTGACGGCGCAGGGACCAAGCGGTATCTGGAGGACTTCATCGCCCGGCTCGGTCTCGCCGGGTTCGAGCCGAAGATCTCCTCCGGCCATCTCACCCGCTGCCGCAGCGACGACTCGCCGCTGTCGCGCGGGCGGGTGCTCGTCTGCGGCGACGCGGCGGGGCTGCTGGAGCCGTGGACCCGCGAGGGCATCTCGTTCGCACTGCGTTCCGGTCGGCTCGCCGGTGAGTGGGCGGTCCGGATCGCGGAATCGCACGACGCGGTGGACGCCCGCCGCCAGGCGCTCAACTACGCCTTCGCCATCAAGGCCGGGCTGGGCGTGGAGATGGGGGTCGGTCGGCGCATGCTGAAGCTGTTCGAGCGCCGCCCGGGAATTCTGCATGCGGTGCTGACCGGGTTCCGCCCGGCCTGGAAGGCGTTCGCCGGGGTCACCCGCGGGACGACCTCGCTGGCCGAGCTGGTCCGTACCCACCCGCTGGCGCAGCGGGCCCTGTCGGCGATGGATCGTTAGCAGGTTTCCCGGCGCTCACCCTGCCGACCGGACCAGGAGGTCGGTGGGCCGGAGTCCGGGCCGATGGACGGTGGCGGTCCCGTCCCGGCGGGTGGCCCGGGCCTCGCCGTCCCATGCGTCGGTTGATGCATCGACAGACAGCGTTGCGGAGGCGAACCCGTCGATCCCCTGTGGTTGCCACAGGCCCGGCCGCGACGTCTGTGGCGGGCGATCTGTCGAGGCCGTCGGCCCTTGCCCGACATGGGCGCAGGAAGTTCGGTGCCGGTCCGGGTCAGGATGTGATCGTGATCCGGAAGACGGGGTGGTCGGGGGCGATGCGGCGCAGCTCCTCGACGGACGAATCCGGCCCGACGCCGCCGAAGAACACCCCTACCTCCGCCTTCCAGCGCTTGAGGTAGGCCCGCAGCAGTTCCGGCTTCTCGTCGTCGGCGATCTCGACGGCGGTGAAGATGTCGGTCTTCTTGCCGAGGTGGAGTTCACCGCCGCCGGCAGCCCGCATGTTGTGCGTCCACTGGACATGGCCGCGCGGCGCGACGAGATACTGCTGCCCGTCCACGGTCAGGAGGTTGACCGGGGTGCGGCGCCACTCGCCGCTCCTGCGGCCGCGGACGGCCAGGACCCTCGATCCCCAGACGCTGATGCCGCGCCGGGTGATCCAGGCGACGGTGCGGTTGAGGACGTTGACCGTGAACCAGCCGGGCTTCTGAACATGCACGGACATGAGATTCCCCTCGTCGGAAAGTGTGAGCACTGCTCTCGCTCGAGATCAGTGTGCACGGGGTTGGCGCTCAAAGGCAAGAGCAGTGCTCTCTTTGTTGGTCGGTGCTCCAACTCGTGGCAGACTGAGCTCCATGAGCACCATCCGAGGAGCCAGGGAACGGGCCCGTATCGAAGTCACCGCGGCCATCAAGGACGAGGCGAGGAAGCAACTCGCAGCCGAAGGCGCCGCGAAACTCTCCCTGCGCGCCGTCGCGCGTGAGCTGGGCATGGTCTCGTCCGCGCTGTACCGCTACTTCCCCAGCCGCGACGAGCTGCTCACGGCCCTGATCGTCGATGCGTACGACGCCGTGGGCGAGGCCGCCGAGACCGCTCACCGGGCCTCGTGCGACGTCCCACCCGCACCCGCCGCCCATCTCGCCCGCTGGATCGCGGTCGCCTGCGCCGTACGCGAGTGGGCCCTCGCCCACCCCCATGAGTACGCCCTGATCTACGGCTCGCCCGTGCCCGGTTACACGGCACCTCAGGCGACCGTCGGCCCCGCCTCCCGCATCGGCCTCGTTCTCATCGGGATCGTCGAAGACGCCCACCGCACGGACGGCCTCGCCGTGCCGCCTCTCGCCCCCGAGCTGCGGCCCGAGGCCGAGCGGATGGCCGCCGACCTCGCGCCCGATCTCCCCCCGGCGGTCGCCCCCGCTCTCGTGGCCGCCTGGTCGCAGCTCATCGGGCTGATCTCCTTCGAGATCTTCGGCCAGTTCAACCGGATCGTCGAAGCTCGGGAGGCCTTCTTCAGGCAGGCGGTCGCCGACCTGGCCCGTAACGTCGGACTGCTCGACGACCGGGCCGACCGCACAGCCACCGACAGCGCCGGTGCCTGAGCTCCTCCGAGCCCGCCCGCCCGTACTGTCCGCCCGTCGGCCCGGCTCGATATCCCGCCTGCGCCGGCCGGGCTACTCCACGGGGAGTACGTGTGATCACCTCGCCCGGCTGACGCCGCCGTCGAGGCCCGCGGTCTAGCGTTGCCGATATGGAAGAGCAGCGCTCACACGGAAGCGGCGCTCCCCCCTCGGGGCAGGGTGGACCGCCACAGCGGCAGCCCTGGGTGCACGCGGCCCCAGGAGGCCCCCGGGGGCCTTGGGGCCCCTGGGGACACGACGGGCCGCCGCACTGGCTGACGGGGATGCGCGAGCGGTCCGCCGCCCGGCTGCCCTGGCCATCCACCGTCCTCCTCGGCGCCCTTGTCATGATCGGCTCTTCCGTCGCGGCCCGCGGCCAGCTCGATGAACGCGCCCCGTTGGACCTCTTCGCCCGGGTGCTGCTCTTCATCGCCGTCGCCGTGCTGCTGCTGCGCCACCGTCACCCCGTCCTGGCGGTCTTCGTCAGTGCGGCCGCGGCCACGGTCTATCTGGGCGCCGGGTATCCGTACGGCCCGGTTTTCCTCGCGGTCGCCGTCGGCTGCTTCAGCGCGGTTGTCGCAGGGCACCGGCGGGCGGCCTGGGCGGCCGTGGGAATGGTGTGGCTGGGCCACCTGCTGATGACGCACTGGCTCTACCGCTGGCTGCCGCCGAGCGGCGACTCGGCTGCGCCCTGGGGGCAGGAACTGGGCGTCGCCGCCTGGGTGGTGGCGATCGTCGCGGCAGCGGAGTTCGTACGCGTACGCCGCGAGCAGTGGGCCACCCAGCGTGCCCAACGGGCGGCCGCCGAGAAGCGACGGGCCGACGAGGAGCGGCTCCGGATGGCCCGGGAGCTCCATGACGTGCTCGCCCACAGCATCTCCGTCATCAATGTCCAGGCAGGCGTCGGACTCGCGCTGCTCGACTCCGACCCGGAGCAGGCCCGGAATGCCCTCACCACGATCAAGGCGGCCAGCAAGGAGGCGCTCGGCGAGGTCCGTCAGGTCCTCGACACACTCCGTACCCCGGGGGACGCCCCAAGGGCCCCGGCCCCCGGGCTCGACCGGCTGCCCGAGCTCGCCGACCAGGCGGCGAGCGCCGGGCTGGCCGTCACGGTGGAGACGGAAGGCGTACGCGGCGCCGTCCCGCCCGGTACGGACCTGGCCGCCTTCCGGATAGTGCAGGAGGCGCTGACGAACGTCGTGCGGCATTCGGGCTCGCGCACCGCACGGGTCCGGATCGGCTACGGGACCGGCCGCGTACGGCTCCGTATCGACGACGACGGCCCCGCCGCCGGCAGCGAGGAGGGCGGCAGCGGCAACGGGCTGGCCGGCATGCGGGAGCGGGCCGCCGCACTGGGCGGCACGATCGAGGCGGGCCCCCGGGCCGACGGCGGTTTCCGGGTGCGGGCCGAGCTTCCCCTGCACTCGGCGTCGAACGGGGACCCGGCATCGAGCGGGGACTCCGCGTCGACCATGGACACTGTGCACGACACGACGGAGGAGAGACCGTGATCCGCGTACTGCTCGCCGACGACCAGCTGCTGGTCCGCGCAGGATTTCGCGCCCTGTTGGACGCCCAGCCGGACATCGAGGTGGCGGGCGAGGCCGCCGACGGGGCGGAAGCCGTGCGGCTGGTGCGCGAACTGCGCCCGGATACCGTGCTGATGGACATCCGCATGCCGCATCTCGACGGTCTCGCCGCGACCCGCACCATCACCGGCGACCCGGAGCTGAACGACGTCAAGGTGGTCATGCTCACCACCTTCGAGCTCGACGAGTACGTCTTCGAGGCGATCCGGTCCGGCGCCTCGGGTTTTCTGGTCAAGGACACCGAACCGGAGGAGCTTCTGCGGGCGGTACGGGCCGTGGTGGCCGGTGACGCCCTGCTCTCGCCGGGGGTGACGCGCCGCCTGATCGCCGAGTTCGCGGCCCGTTCCAAGGAGCCCGCGGCCGCGGCCGGCCTGGGTGAACTGACCGAACGGGAAAGGGAGGTGATGGCGCTGGTCGGCATCGGTCTGTCCAACGAGGAGATCGCCCGCCGACTGGTCGTCAGCCCGCTCACCGCCAAGACCCATGTCAGTCGCGCCATGGTGAAGCTGGGCGCACGCGACCGGGCCCAACTGGTGGTGCACGCCTATGAGTCGGGCCTCGTGCGTCCCGGCTGGCTCGGCTGAGACGGAGCCTGCGGGCGGCGCGTGACCATCGGGCGATCGCGCCTTGAGCGGGGAAATCCCCACAACACATCGACGAGGCGGGCGACGAAGACGACGGCCGAGACGACGGCCCCGCTCAGGAGCACCACTCGCTCCGCCGCGCGCGACAGATCGAGGAAGACGGTGGTCGCGGCGACGGCGACGAACGCGGCCGCGGCCAGAGCAGCCCCGCTGACCAGGGCGAAGACGATCTCGACGGTCATTGCGTCGCGCTCTTCCTGACTTCGTCGCCCCATGTCGGAAGTGTCACAGGGGCGGTGGGCTGCGGGCAAGGATGCCTCGCCGCCCACTGCCCCGTTTCCCCGCGCCGGTTGGGCATCGGGGCGGCGGACCGGCCGGTCAGTCCCGGACCGCCACCTTCTCGGCGGCTGCCGCCTCCGCGGCCGCCCGGTCACCGGCGGACGAGGCGACCAGCACCGTGTGCTGAGCGGGCCGGCTGCGGCGCACGCCGGTCAGGGTGATCAGCAGTCCGATGAACGCGATCACCGTCACCACCAGCAGGCCGGGGCGGTAGCTGTCGAGGACCGCCTGGGGGGAGCCGTCGCCGCTGCCGTGCGCCGTGATCACCGCGGTGACGACGGCCAGGAAGATCGCCCCGCCGACCTGGATCGAGGTGTTCAGAAGGCCGGAGACCATGCCCTGCTCCTCGTCGTCCACTCCGTTGGTGGCCTGGATGTTGAGCGACGGGAAGGTCAGCGCGCACGCCGCCCCGAGCAGCAGCATGGACGGCAGGATGACCGCCGCGTACGACGGAGCGAGGGTGATCCGCAGGAAGAGCGCGTAGCCCACGACGAGGAAGGTGAAACCGGCGGCGATCACGCGCGGCGTCCCGAACCGGTCCACGACATCGCCGATCTTCGTGGACGACAGTGCGACCAGCACACCGGCGGGCAGGAAGGCCAGCGCGGTCTCAAGCGCGGACCAGCCGAGGAGCGACTGCATGTACTGGGTGACCAGGAACTGGAAGCCGACATAGCTGCCGAAGAACGCTGCCGCGCCGAGCTGGGCCCTGACCTGGCTGCCGGAACGGAGTACGCCGAGACGGATCAGCGGGTTCGCGGTACGCCGTTCGATGGTGACGAAGACGGAGAGCAGGGCGGCGACGGCGAGGAACGAGAGCAGCGTGCGGGCGGACGCCCAGCCGGCCTCAGGGGCCTGCACGACGGTGAATACCAGCAGGAGCATGGAAGCCGTGCCGGTGACGGCGCCCGGCAGGTCGTACCCGCGGTGGGTGTTCTCGCGGTCGCTGTGCGGGATCAGCTTCAGACCTGCGACCAGGGCGAGCAGTGCGATGGGGGCGGGCAGCAGCATGGTCCAGCGCCAGGACAGCTGGGTGAGGAGCCCCGACAGCACCAGGCCCATCGAGAAGCCGGTGGCCGCGCAGGTGGTGTAGATGGACAGGGCGCGGTTGCGCTGCGGTCCCTCCTTGAAGGTCGTGGTGATGATGGAGAGCCCGGCCGGTGCGGTGAATGCGGCGCTCAGCCCCTTGATGAAGCGGCTGGCGATCAGGAGCGGTCCGGAGTCGACGAATCCACCGAGCAGCGAGGCGAGGGCGAAGACGCCGAGGGCGATCAGGAAGACCTGGCGTCGGCCGAGGAGGTCGGCCGCACGTCCTCCGAGGAGCAGCAGTCCGCCGTAGCCGAGGATGTAGCCGCTGACGATCCACTGCAGGGTCGAGGTGGTCAGACCGAGATCGTCGGCGATGGACGGCAGAGCGACGCCGACCATGGAGACGTCGAGCGCGTCCAGGAACATCGCGGCGCAGAGCACGAGCAGGGTGCCCCACAACCGCGGGCTCCAGCGCGCATGGGAATCAGGGACGTTGAGCGGAGTGGTCATGGCGAGGACAGTACATGCATATGCATTGAATGCAAGTGCATTTAATTCCGATGCAACAATCGGCCTTTTCTCTGCTAACGTGCGGACATGGCCGCGAACAAGCCCGAGCACGTGCTCGTCGACGAATGGCGGGACATCCTCGCGCTGCACGCCAGGACGTTGTGCGAACTTGATCGCGAGCTGCATCGGTACGGCCTCGGCGCCAGTGACTTCGAGGTGCTCGACGTCCTCGCGGAGGGTGCGTCGGAGGACGGCGGCGCCGCCTATCGCGTCCAGGAGCTGGCGTCCCGGGTCCACCTCAGCCAGAGTGCGCTGTCGCGCCTGGTCGCGCGGCTGGAGAAGGACGATCTCGTCTGCCGCGGGATGTGCAGCGAGGACCGCCGAGGCGTCCGGGTCGAGCTGACGGCGAAGGGCCGGGCGCGCCATGCCGAGGTGAAGCCGTTGCAGCGCTCGGTGCTCGCCCGGATGCTGAACGGCGCGACCGGCTGAGTGCGGCGCGGACCAGGGCGGGGGCGGTCCGCGGCTGCCCGTACGCCGGTCAGGACCAGGTGATCCCGGAGTTCTCGCACCACAGGCGTGCGAGCCCCCGGTCGCCCGATACCGCCACCGTCGTGAGCGGCTTCCGGTTCCAGAGCGTGAGATAGAGGTCCTCGGCCGTTCCGTTCAACTCGCAGTCCGCGGAACCGTCTTCGGGCTTGCCTGCCCCCGTGGTGCGGACGGCCTGCGGCGGCTCCGCCGAGAGGCGCACGGTCCATGCGGTGTCCATGTCCGCGGCGTGCACCCGCAGCGTACGCGGGACGTCGGTGCGCACCCGGCTCTTCGGACGGGCGTGGAGCCCGCGCAGCAGCTCGTCGATGCCGTCCAGCGCAAGACCGGCCGCCACCGGTGACAGGGGACCGCCGCGCGCGGACTCGGCGTCCACCCGGTGAATCGTTGTTTCGTGCGCCTGCCGTCGGGCCCAGAACGCAAGCGGGGACGGCGCGGGCAGAAACGTCCAGCACTCCAGATCGGCGGGGGCGCCTGCCAACGCGGCCACCAGCCCGCCGTGCCCCTCGCGGAACCAGTCGAGCAGCGCGCCCCCGTCCAGATCGGGCTCCCCGCCGTCGGGGTGGTACGCGGTGTGGCCCTCGATGACATACGCGGTCGCCCAGCGGTGCACCATGCCGGTGTGCCGGAGCAGATCGCGCACCTGCCAGCCGGGACAGGTCGGCACCGGTGCGCCGGGCCCCGTCTGTTCCGCCGCGGCGGCCAGCAGGTGTCCCGCGTCGGCGAGCGACCTGATGTGGTCGGCGATTCCCGTCGTCTCCATGCTTTCCATGGTCGAGATTGTGACAGCGGCTCAGGCGCCCTGGGGACGGGTGGAACGGGACCGGCCGCCACGGCGCACCAGCCTTACGAACCAACCGAGGGCGAGCGCCTGCACCAGGACGGACACGACGAGGGCGAGATAGACGAACCAGGCCGGACCGGCGGCGTCCGCTCCCCACAGCGTGCTGCCGACGAAGAACACGAACACCGTCGGCGCCGCGAGCAGGAACAGCCACACACCCGCGAACGACGCGTCCTCGTGCGGGACGAACAGGGTGTCCACGGCGACGAACACCGCTGTCGCCAGAACCACGCCGAGGTAGATCAGCGAGGCGGGGTTGCCGAAGGTCAGTCGTGCGAGGGCGCGGAGGTGCTGCTTGTTCATGACCGGTCTGTTCATGGCCTGCTCCCTGTGGACGGTGACACTTCCATGGTGCGACCGGGGAGCGGCACCTGCCTGAGTACACCTACTCAATCGGGCATCAGTACGTGAGACCTGCGTACGTCGATCAGGCGCGGGTCACCGCATGGCGAGCCGCATGGCCCAGCACGGATGCCGCGCCCGCCAGCACCGCCACCGTCGTCAGAGCGACGGGCAGCGAGAACCAGTCGGCCAGGAACCCGATCGCGGGCGGCCCCAGCAGCATCCCGCCGTAGCCGATCGTCGACGCGGCGGCCACTCCGCTCGGACCGGCCAGCTCGCCGGCCCGGCCGACGGCGACGGGGAAGATGTTGGCCAGCCCGAGACCGGCGACGGCGAAGCCGAGCAGGGCGAGCCAGGTCGTCGGGGCGAGCGAGCCGAGGAGCATGCCGGCCGCACCGGTGGCGCCGCCCGCGACGAGCGTGCGGGTCTGCCCGAGTCGTTCCAGCAGCGCGGTGCCGGTGAGCCGGCCCGCGGTCATGGCCAGGGCGAACAGGGAGTATCCGGCTGCGGCGATGCCCGGGCGGGCATGCAGGTCCTGTTCCAGGTGGAGCGCGCTCCAGTCGGCCAGTGCGCCTTCCCCGTACGCGGTGCAGAGCGCGATCACGCCGAACAGCAGCACCACCTTGCGGGTGCGCCCGGTCATCCGGCGCGGCTCCTCGGCGCGGTCGGCCACGGATACGGTCCGGGGAGCCCGGTGCCGCAGCAGGGTCGGTCCGGCGGCGGCGGTGACGAGGAGTCCGACCCCGGTGAGGATGAAGAGATGGGTGGCGGGGGAGAGCCCGCCGGCGACCAGTCCGCCGAGGCCGGCGCCGAGCATGCCGCCGAGGCTGAACGCGGCGTGGAAGCTGGGCATCACGGGGCGCCGCAGGCCGGCGACGAGATCGACCGCTGCGCTGTTGATCGCCACGTTCATCGCGCCGTATGCCGCGCCGAAGACCAGCAGCACCGAACCGAGCGCGAGCGCCGAATGCGTCTGCGCGGGCAGGGCGATGGCGAGTGAGAGGAGTACTCCGCACACCACGGTCACGGGGTGGCTGCCGAATCGTCGGCAGAGTCCCCCGGCGAGCATCATGGTGATGACCGCCCCGGCGGAGACGCCGAGCAGTGCGAGGCCGAGGGTGGAGGCGGAGGCGCCGGTCTGGTGCTTGATCGCCGGGATGCGGACCACCCAGCCGGCGAAGAGGAAACCGTCGAGGGCGAAGAACACGGTCAGTGCGGTACGGAGGCGGGCTGACGAGGGTGGGGCGGTGTCTCCGCCCGGTCCCCCCGGTAGGGCCGTCCGCAGTTTGTTTAGTTGCGGCACAAACTCAGCATAGGGTCCCACGGACAACAGACGCAAGACGGTCTCCCGCCGGAGTGGGCGGCTGCATCCGACCCGGCCGCGCAGGGCGGCCTCCGTGACCGAAGCGGGCAGAAGTCGGCCACCGGGGCGTCGGCAGCGGCTCCGGATCATGGGAGACTCGGCCCCATGAACGGCAAGGGGACCACCACCCGGACGAAGTTGGAGAGGGGCCGGAGCGCGCTCGGGCCCGCGCTGGAGCTGGTCCACACCGGACGCGCGCCCACCCGCGCCGTGCTCACCTCGGAGCTCGGCGTCACCCGCGCGACCGCCGGCGCGGTCGCCGCGGAGCTGGAGGCACTCGGCCTCATCCGCGTCGACTCGAGCCCCGGTTCCGCAGCGGGCTCACAGGGCCGCCCCTCGCACCGGCTGGCCGTCCGGGAGTCCGGTCCGGTCGCCATCGCCGCACAGGTGCATGCCGACGGGTTCCGTGCCGCGCTGGTCGGGCTCGGTGGGCGGCTCGTCGCCACCGCCCCGGGCTGTGTCACGGTCACATCGGACCCGGCACAGGTCGTGGGCGAAGTCGTCGACGCATGTGCCCGGTTGCTGCACGACAGCGGACTGCGCTGCGTCGGCGCGGGACTCGCCGTCCCCTCCGCCGTGGCCGAACCGGAGGGCACCGCGCTCAACCCGCTGCACATCGCCTGGCCGGCAGGCGCTCCGGTCCGCGAGATCTTCGCCACGTGCGTACGGGAAGCGGGCATCCCCGGCCCCGCGCTCACCGGCAACGACGTCAACCTCGCCGCGCTCGCCGAACACCGGCACGGTGCAGGCCGCGGGGCCCAGCACCTGCTCTGCGTGGCCACGGGTCACCGCGGCGTCGGCGGTGCACTTGTCCTGGACGGCCGCCTGCACACCGGCAGTTCGGGTCTGGCCCTGGAGGTCGGCCATCTCACCGTGAACCCGGAAGGGCGTCCCTGCCACTGCGGCGGGCGCGGATGCCTCGACGTCGAAACCGACCCGCTCGCTTTCCTGACCGCCGCCCGCCGGGAACCGGGCCCCGAGGAATCCCTGCTCAAGCAGGCGAGCGACCTGCTGCGCACCGAGTACGAGGACGCGGCGGTACGGAACGCGGCCGAGGAGCTCATCGACCGGCTCGGCCTCGGCCTGGCCGGCCTGGTCAACATCCTCAACCCGGACCGCATCATCCTCGGCGGGCTGCACCGCGCACTGCTCGACGCAGACCCGGAGCGACTGCGCGCGGTGGTCGCCGACCGCAGCCTCTGGGGTCGCAGCGGCAGCGTGCCGATCCTGCCGTGCACCCTCGACCACAACAGCCTCGTCGGCGCTGCTGAACTGGCTTGGCAGCCCGTCCTCGACGATCCGCTGGCGGCACTCGCCTGATCCGGCGGGTGAGGTCCGGCGCCGAAACCGCGCGGCCTCGGGGACGAGAGCGAACGCCTCGACCTCCAGCAGCAGTTCGGGGCGGAACAGCGCAGCGACCTGGACGGCGGTGCTTGCGGGCAGGCGTTCGGAGTCGATGTACGCGTCGCGTACCGTGCGGACGGCGGGCAGATGAGCGATGTCGGTCACGTAGTAGGTGAGCTTGACGACGTCGTCGAAGGACGCACCGGCGGCGCGAGACAACGACGCAGGTTCTCGAACACCTGCCGTGCCTGCACGGCGGCATCACCCGCTCCCACGACGTGGCCGTTCGCGTCGAGTGCCACCTGCCCGGACACGGCGACGAGTCGGCCGGAGCCGGTGACGACGTGGGTGTACCCGACTCCCGGGGTGACGCCCTCCGGAGCCGTGATGTGTGTGAGATGCGTGTTGTCCATGGCGGCATCCTCACCCGCAGACGAGCGTCGGCACCAGCGTATATGTGGCGGGACCGGAGGCGGTTGAGCCGGTACATGTCCCGCACACAGAGGTTGGAGCGGTGGCTGTTGTACTCCTCAGGCAGTAGCGGCGCGTGAGAGAGGGGCAGGCAGGGGAAGCGGAGCCGGTTCGTGGAACCGGCAGGGAGAGCAGTCCCCTGACGCCCGCGTCGAAGGCCGCCGTCGAGCGCGAGGCGCGGGCCGGCACATGGCCGCCCTGCACCGTCGCGACCACGGTTGCCGCGATCTCGTCGGGCACCGGCGCCCCGTCGAACTCGCCCTGGTCCAGGCCCTCCTGGACGATCCCGGTGAGCCGTCCGCGCAGCCGGCCGATCGTCTCGTCGACCGGGGCGCGCAGCTCGTCGCCGGCCATGACATCCGGGTCCGTCGTCAGCCGGCCGACCGGGCAGCCGCGCAGTACGTCACGCTCGCGCAGAGGATGAGCGGGGATCCGCTCGTACGCCGATCCCCGGCCGCCAGCACCTGGTCGGCGGTGGCCCGCATCGCCGCGGCCGTGCGGCGGATGGCCGCCGGCGCCAGGTCGGGCCTGCCCGTGAAGTGGTGGTACATGCTGCCTTGGCCCGCGCCTGCCTGCTGCTGGATGACCTTCGGGCTCGTGCCCGCATGGCCGCGCTCCCACAGGAGCTTCCGGGCGGCTTCGATCAGACGATCCGAGGTGCTCATGAAGCTCACTGCACATACCAGTAGGTACAGAGACCGGGAATGTTGGCCGGCCAACGGGAGCAGCCGCGGGACCGCCGCATACTCCCGCGGGGGTACGTGAGCTGCCGCTGGCCGTACGACGACTCGGACCCCCTCCCGGGGCCAGGCTCGGAGACGTCGGAAGAACGCCGACCGAGAACTCTGAACCGAGGGAGCTGACCGAGATGAACACCCTGGCCCATTCCGGCGGACCCGGGCCGTGGATCCTCCTCTTCCCGCTGGTCTGGGCGGCCGTCGCCCTCACGGTCGTCACCGTCCTGCGCCGTACCGTGTGGCGAGGCGGCCGACGCGGTCCCTGGGGCCTGCGCGCCGCGCACAGCGACCCCGCCGCCCTCGGCGAACAGTCGCCCATCACGCTGCTCGGCCGCCGCTTCGCCGCGGGCGAGATCGACGAGGACGAGTACTGGCGCCGGCTCTCCGTCCTGGACGAGCAGTTCGGCGGTGCCGGCCGGCGAGGTGCGGCATGACCACGACCATCCGCAGCGGCGTCGTCGCCGCCGCCCGCGTCGTCGACGCCGTGAAGGTCTACGGCGCGGGCGACACCGAGGTCAGGGCCCTGGACGGGGTGAGCGTCGACTTCCCGGCCGGCCGCTTCACCGCGATCATGGGACCCTCCGGCTCCGGAAAATCCACTCTGATGCACTGCGCCGCAGGACTCGACACGCTCACCTCCGGCTCCGCACTCATCGGCGACACGGACCTCAGCACGCTCGACGACCGCAGGCTCACCCTGCTGCGCCGACAGCGCATCGGCTTCGTCTTCCAGGCCTTCAACCTCATCCCGACCCTCACCGTCGCCGAGAACATCACCCTCCCCATCGACCTCGCGGGGGAGCGCAGCGACCGGGAGTGGATCGACGCGCTCATCGACACCGTGGGATTGCGGGACCGGCTGCACCACCGGCCCAGCGAACTCTCCGGCGGGCAGCAGCAGCGCGTCGCCGTGGCCCGCGCCTTCGCGGGTACCCCCGACGTCGTCTTCGCCGACGAACCGACGGGCAACCTCGACTCCCGGGCCGGACAGGAGGTGCTGCGGCTCCTCGGCCGCACCGTACGCCGGACCTCCCGTACGGTCGTCATGGTCACCCATGACCCGGTCGCCGCGGCCCACGCGGACGAGGTCGTCTTTCTCGCGGACGGGCGCCTCGTCGACCGCATGCAGGACCCCACCGCGGAGCGCGTGCTCGACCGGCTCAAGGCCTTCGACCCGTCGCCGGGTGCAACGGCGGTGACGCCATGACCGGCGCTCGCGCCTCGGTGCGCCTCAGCGTTTCCTCGCTCCGTGCCCACAGGCGTCGTTTCGCAGGCATGTTCACCGCCGTCCTGCTCGGCGTCGCCTTCCTCACGGGCACGCTCGTCATGGGCGACACCCTGCGCGCCAGCTTCGACACGATGTTCGCGAACGCCGCCGGTGGTACGGATGCCGTCGTCCGCAGTACGAATGTGGTGACCGTGTCCGGTGAAGGGCAGGGCACCCGGCAGCCGGTGAGCACCACTCTCGTGAAGACGATCGAGCAGACGCCGGGCGTCGCCGCCGCAGCCCCCGACATCCAGGGCGCCGGGCAACTGATCGGCGCCGACGACAAACCCATCGGCGGCCAGGGGCCGCCCACCGTCGCCGGCAACTGGATCCAGGACCCGAAGCTCAACCCTTACAAGCTCGCCGAAGGACGTGCCCCGTCCCGGTCCGGCGAAGTCGTCGTCAACCGCGGCACCGCCGCCAGGGGAGGGCTGAAGATCGGCGACACGACCGTACTGCGCACCCCCGACCCGGTGCGCGTCACCGTCGTCGGCCTGGCCACCTTCGGCGGTGAGGACGGCATGGGCCAGGTCACCTACACCGGGATGACGCTGGCCGATGCCGAGAAGTACCTGACCCCGAAGCCCGGCGAGGCGTCGAGCATCCAGGTGCGCGCCGCCCCCGGCACCAGCCAGCAGGAACTCGTCGACGCGCTGACGCCCGTGCTGCCCGCCGGCACGGAGGCCATCACCGGACAGGCCTCCGCAGCCGAGAACCAGAGCATGATCTCCGGTGCGTTCCTCAGCCTCTTCACCACGTTGTTGCTGGTGTTCTCCGGGATCGTCCTGCTGGTCGCCACCTTCTCCATCCACAACACGTTCGCGATCGTCGTCGCGCAGCGCACCCGGGAGAACGCCCTGCTGCGCGCCCTCGGCGCGTCCCGCCGTCAGATCCTGGGCTCGACCCTCGTCGAGGCGACCGCGGTCGGCGTGCTCGCCTCCGCCGCCGGACTGGCCGGGGGCATCGGGATCGCCGCCGGACTACAGGCGCTCTTCCCGGCCGTCGGCTTCCCGTTCCCCGACGGTGCGCTCGTGATCAGCGGGATCTCGATGCTGCTTCCGCTTGCCGTCGGCGTACTCGTCTGTCTCGGCTCGGCCCTCATGCCCTCCGTCCACGCGGGGCGCACCGCACCGCTCGCGGCCCTGCGCGAGACCGCCGTCGACGACTCGGCGGCCTCCGGGACCCGAGCCGTCACCGGTGTCCTGCTGCTGCTCGCGGCCTTGGGCGCCGTCCTGATCGGCGTCTTTGCCCATCCGTCGGTCTGGCCGTCGGCCACCGGTGCGGTCCTGGCGCTCGCCGCCTTCGTGGTGCTCGGCCCGGCCGCCTCCACATACGCCGTACGGATCCTCGGCGCTCCGATCGACCGGCTGCGTGGTGTCACCGGCGCACTGGCCAGGCGCAACGCTCTGCGCAGCCCCAAGCGGACCGCCGCCACCGCGACCGCGCTGATGATCGGCGTCGCGGTCGTCTCGCTCTTCAGCGTTTTCGGCGCCTCGCTGAAGGCGACCATGAACCAGACCGTGGACCGGTCCTTCGCCGGTGATGTCGCCATCAGCGCACCCGCGTTCGGCGCCGGTGGCAGCGGTCTCAGCCCCGCACTCGCGCCCGCCGTCGGCCGACTGCCGGAAGTGTCCACCGCGGTCGGCCTCGGCAGGGGCGTCGCGGAGGTCAACGGCGCGGGACGCGCCCTGACCGTCACCGACCCCGCCGCGCTCGCCAGGGTCTTCGACCTCGGCCCGGTCCGCGGATCCATGAACGCACTGGGTCCGAACGGCATCGCCGTCTCCGGCGCGGAGGCAGCCGCGCGCGGTCTGCACACCGGCTCCACGGCCCGGCTCACCTTCACCGACGGCAAGCAGCAGACCTTCACCGTCCGCGCGGTCTACGACCGGTCGGAACTGGCGGGCACCTACGTCATCACCCGGCAGGCCTGGGCGCCGCACCGCGCACAGGACTCCGACAGGCTCATCGCCGTGTCGTTCAAGGACGGGGTGTCGACCGCCGACGGAAAGGCGGCGGTCGAGAAGACCGCTGCGGCGTACGGCAGTCCGGACGTGCAGACGCGCGGTGAGTACGCGCGGTCCTCGGCCGGCCCCATCGACATGATGCTCACGCTGGTCTACGCGCTGCTGGCACTCGCCGTACTGATCGCCCTGCTCGGGATCGCCAACACCCTCACCCTGGCCATCCATGAACGCACCAGGGAACTGGGCCTGTTGCGGGCCGTCGGACAGACCAGGAGTCAGCTGCGGACCATGGTCCGCTGGGAATCCGTCCTGGTCGCCGCGTTCGGCACAGCAGGCGGTCTGCTGCTCGGCGGCTTCCTCGGCTGGGTGCTCGTGAAGGCGTCCGAAGGTGCGGGCGACACCCCGTTCGCCTTCGCGCTGCCGCCCACGCGGCTGCTGGTGATCGCGCTGGTGGGGATCATCGCAGGGGCGCTGGCCGGTTGGCGACCGGCTCGGCGTGCGGCGCGCCTGGACGTGCTCCGTGCCATCGCGGCCGACTGAACGCGGGCAGCGAGGAGCGGGGCGCCGACGGGCGCCCCGCTCCTCGCTGAGTCCAGGGACCGTCTTTCGAATCAGGCCCTAACCGACCACGGCGGACCGGGCGTCGGTGTGCGCCACGGCCTCCAGGGGAGACGCGGTGGTCACGGCGCCGAACGGGCCGTCGGTCGTCGCCCCGTACAACGAGTTCGGCGGCAGAGTCACCGTCGGGGACGGGGCCGGCAGCGTGAACCAGACGACCTTCCCGGCCCGGCCCCACGGTCGGAAACCCCAGCTCTCGCTGACTGCGGCGATCATCGCGAGTCCGCGCCCCGAGGTGCTGGAGGCATCGGCAGCGCGCACGGTCGGCAGCCGCGGGTCGTGGTCGTGGACGGAGACCGTCAGACGTTCGAGCAGCAGCTCTATCTCGACGGTGCACGTCTTGTCCGGCTGTGCATGCCGGTGGACATTGGTCAGAAGCTCCGTGACGCCGAGCGCTGCCTGGTCGATCAGAGGGTCGAGATGCCAGTAGCGCAATTGCGCCGAGATGATTCTGCGGACCTGACCGATCCGCGACGGCAGGGCCTGGAGCTCCACCGTGCAGTGCCTGCTTGGCTCGCTGATCACGGCTGCGACTCCCCGAAATAGGTCCGGAAGAAGACGACGGAACGGAGTCGGCGGGTGGCCTTCTGTCGTTCCTGGTCCGGCGGGCTGGATCACAGTGTCACCGCCGGTAAACCATGAGTGACGCGATTCCAATGTCACTCAGGGGTCAGGGCTCCGCAACTCGCGGTGACCCGGTCGTGGCGCACCGTCAGCCCCGCTCGGCCGGCCCCGCTTCTCCGCCCGGCCGGGCGCCCGCGCTGCGCAGCGCCTCCAGGAAACGCCGCGACGCCCCCGCGCGGGCCGGCCCGCGGTCGCGCTGCCCCATGGTCAGCCGGTACCACGTCCCGTTGACCCGCGCCACCGTCGAGTCGACTCCGGCGAACCATGGCCTGCGCGCACGCACCGCCCCCGCCGGGGCGCTGTCGATCTCCCGCCCGTAGCTGGTCAGCAGGGCCACCCGGCCGTCCTTGACGATCACTTGGCCGGCCCTGGTGAGTGACCGGGCCCACCGCTCGATCCGTACCCCTGTCGCGCTGAACTCCGGTTCCTTCATGACTGGTTCGCCCCCTTCGTTACGCTTCTGGCGGTCAGTCTGCCCACACGGCCGCGTGCGCACCAGGTCTCGGCGAGGCAGCAGGTCGCGAATGCGCCACGGCGTGCCGCGGTTGTCCCGCGCCTCCCCTCACCAAGGCAGTGCTATGGATCCCCAAAGTCAAAGTTTGTGCAGGTGGGGGGCCTATCGTGGGATGTGGGGGCCGGTGGCCCGCAAGTCCGGTCACGACGAGCAGGAGCGTGCTGATGAACACCATTGAGCGCAGGCCCGACGGCGATGTCACGGCAACCGTCGACATCGACCGCACCGACCATGACTACAGGGCCTGGCTGAAGGAGGCCGTCCGCAAGGTCCAGGCCGACGCCAACCGCTCCGCCGACACGCATCTGCTGCGCTTCCCGCTGCCCGAGGCCTGGGGGATCGATCTCTACCTCAAGGACGAGTCGACGCACCCCACGGGCAGCCTCAAGCACCGGCTGGCCCGCTCGCTCTTCCTCTACGGGCTCTGCAACGGCTGGATCCGGCCGGGCAGGCCGGTGATCGAGGCGTCCAGCGGTTCGACGGCCGTCTCGGAGGCGTACTTCGCGAAGCTGATCGGGGTGCCGTTCATCGCGGTGATGCCCCGCACCACCAGCCCCGAGAAGTGCCGGCTGATCGAATTCCACGGCGGCCAGTGCCACTTCGTCGACGACGCCCAGAAGCTGTACGAGGAGTCCGCCAGGCTCGCCGCCGACTCCGGGGGCCACTACATGGACCAGTTCACCTACGCCGAGCGGGCCACCGACTGGCGCGGCAACAACAACATCGCCGAGTCGATCTACCAGCAGCTGCGGCTGGAGCGCTATCCGGAGCCCACCTGGATCGTCGCCACCGCCGGGACGGGCGGCACCTCTGCGACCATCGCCCGCTATGTGCACTACATGCAGTACGACACCCGGATCTGTGTGCCCGACCCGGAGAACTCCTGTTTCTTCGACGGCTGGACCGACCACAATGCCCTCGCCACCAGCGACTGCGGTTCACGCATCGAGGGGATCGGCCGGCCCCGGATGGAACCGAGCTTCGTGCCCGGCGCCATCGACCGGATGATGAAGGTGCCGGACGCGGCCAGCGTCGCCGCTGTGCGCGCCCTGGAACAGGCCATCGGCCGGAAGGCGGGTGGCTCCACCGGCACCGGGCTGTGGAGCGCGTTCAAAATCGTCGCCGAAATGGTGGACCAGGGCCGCACCGGCAGCATCGTCACCCTGCTCTGCGACCCGGGAGACCGCTACCTCGACAAGTACTACTCCGACGACTGGCTCGCGGAACAGGGTCTGGACATCGCCCCGTACGCCGCGACGATCCGACGCTTCCTGGCCACCGGTAACTGGCCCTGCTGAGGCCCGGACATCACCACGGGCAGGCCGACCTGGTACACGAGGCCGTCGACGGCGACGTGGGGGAGTGACCGCCCCGCTCTCAGGCGGAGGCTGCGGCCAGCCGCTCGTCGAGATTGTGCACCGCGTCCCTGAACGCCCGGCCCAGTGCCGGTCGGCCCAGTCGCAGGACGAACCGGAACGCCGCGGGGCCGTCGGCGGCGAAGGTCCACTGCACGCGCGTCCCGGTCGCCGTGGGGGTGAGCTGCCACTCCTCCAACAGGGCCTGCAGGGCGGGTGCGTTGGTCTCGTCGACCCGGTACGCGTACCGCTCGCCGGGCTCCTTCGCGACGATCGTCTCGTGGAACACCGTGCCGCCCCTGAGCCGGATCTCACGGCCCGCGCCCGACCCGGTGGACCGGGCGGCCGTCACCGCGGTGAACCAGCCGGGCCAGCCGTCGACTTCCTCGGCGAGCGCCCGGTACACCACCGCGGGAGCCGCTGACGCCTCGGCGGCGAAGACCAGCCGTAGCGGGGCGGTCCGGACGAAGCCGAGGTCCACGGAGCGGAGCCGACGTGCCATGGGGCGCACCTCCCGTGCGATCGGCGTCGGACGCACCCGGTCCGCGGTGACCGGTACCATATCTGTCGCATCGTCAGATGTCTTCAGTTGTGCGGACGTCGGGGCGTGATCCGCTGCGGTGCTGCCCGGGCTGCCGCCGTGATGTTACGTGCCATGCCGCCGAAGACCACCGAATGGAACGGCCACACACTCCACCAGTAGGCGTGGCCGAGCAGCCCGCGGGGATGGAACAGGGCCCGCTGTCCGTACACGGTCCGCCCCTCCTCGTCCCGGCCGACCGACAGCTCCAGCCACGCGGGACCGGGCAGCCGCATCTCCGCACGCAGCCGTAGCAACCGACCCGGAACGATCTCCTCCACCCGCCAGAAGTCCAGCGAGTCGCCCACCCGCAGCCGTTGTGCGTCCCGTCGTCCGCGCCGCAGCCCCACGCCTCCGACGAACCGGTCGAGCCACCCCCGTACCGCCCAGGCGAGCGGGAACGAGTACCAGCCGTTCTCCCCGCCGATGCCCTCGATCACCCGCCAGAGCGCATCCGGCGCCACGGGTACGGTCAGCTCGCGCTCGTCGCGGTAGAGGCTGCCGCCCGACCAGTCGGGGTCGGTCGGCAGCGGATCGCTGGGCGCACCGGGTACCGCGGCGGACGACCACCGGGTGTCCACCCTGGCGTCCTTGATCCGTTGCAGTGCCAGCCGCAGGGCCTGGTCGAAGTCGATCGGGCCACCCGGGGGATCGGGCACGTAACGGGTGATGTCCCGCTCGCGGCAGACGACCTCGTTGCGCAGCGACTCCGCCAGCGGACGGGCGATGGACCGCGGTACGGGCGTGACCAGACCGATCCAGCGGCTGGACAGCCCCGGTGTGAGGACGGGGACGGGAAGGATCACCCGGTGCGGCAGCCCGGCGACCCGCGCGTACCGCTGCATCATGTCGCGGTAGGTCATCACGTCCGGGCCGCCGATGTCGAAGGTGCGGTTCACGTCCGCCGGGAGCGAGGCGGAGCCGACGAGGTACCGCACCACGTCCCGTACCGCCACCGGCTGGATCGAGGTACGCACCCAGCTCGGCGTGACCATCACCGGGAGCCGCTCCGTCAGATGGCGCAGGATCTCGAAGGACGCCGAACCCGACCCGATGACGACGGCGGCCCGCAGCACTGCCGTCGGCACCCCGGAGTCCAGCAGGATCCGCCCGACCTCGGCCCGTGAGCGCAGATGCGGTGACAGTTCGCGATCCGGCACCCCGGCCGGGGTGAGGCCGCCGAGGTAGACGATCCGGCGGAGCCCGGCCGTCCGGGCCTGCTCGCCGAAGATCCGGGCCGACCGGCGGTCCGTCTGCTCGAAGCCACGCCCGGATCCGAGGGCATGGACCAGGTAGTACGCCACGTCCATGTCCGTCAGCGCCGCCCGCACCGATGCGGCATCGGCGACATCGCCCTGCACCACCTCGACCCGGTCCGCCCACGGGTAGTCGCGCAGTTTGCGCGGGGTGCGGGCCAGACAGCGGACCCGGTGGCCGGCTTCGAGCAGCGCGGGCACCAGCCTGCCGCCGATGTAGCCGGTGGCCCCGGTCACCAGACAGCGCAGCTGCGTACCACCGGGAGAGCCGGAGCCGTGGTCGGAGTCGGCGTAGGGCGCGGAGCCGGAGAATTCGGTCACGCGGCCGAGTCTCGCACCGGACCGCCGCACCGACCCGGCGGAAGACGCCGAACGGCTTCTCCCGGCCCTCCCCTCCCCGTTCCGCTGTTCTCAGCGCACCACGGACAGCGTCCCGCCCTCGCGCAGCCGGGCCTTCAGCTCCAGCTGCGCGTCCTGCGGTGCCGGTACCGCCAGCGTCGTACCGTCCGCCGACCCGCGCACGGTGCCCGTCACCTCGATCCGGGTCACGGCCCGGCTGCCCGCCGCCAGCACGTACCACCGGCCGGACGGCGCTCTCCAGTGCGTGCCCGCCAGAACGTGCTGCCCGAACCGGCTGCACAGCGCCGTATCGGGCCGGTCGGCCACCACCGCTCCAGGGGCGTTGAGCGACGCGGCGGGCTGCAGGAACTGGACCAGCACCCGGCCGGGCCCCTGCCAGGTGTCGGCCCGGGTGCACACCCAGTCCGCGGGTGTCCCGCCCTCCGGCAGAGGCTGCCGGGCAAAGGCCCAATTGTTGACGGCACGGACCCCGCTGCCCCGCAGTGCCCGCAGCGAGCACACCGTACGTGCCCAGCTCAGCAGGGCCGGACCACCCGTCGCCTCGCGCGGCCCGCGCGGCGGTGCCCCTTTGCCGGGCAGCGGTGTGTACGTGAGATGGACCGGAGCGAGATCGCCCAGATCGGTGAGGAGGAAGGCGTGGTTCTCGGCGATGCGCTCCGAGGAGCGCAGCTGCATCACCGGCCAGGAGCCACAACTGCCGCCCGGCGAGGGGCTCGATACCGGTGCGGTGACACCGTCGCGGCCCACCGTCAGCGACCGCGCCGGAGCGTTCGGCGCCAGCAGATCGCGCGTGGTGGTCTCCGAGACCCACGGGGCGAGGAGGAACCGGGCCCCGTCCCCCCTGCGACTGACCACGACGGCTGCCCCCGTCGTCACGTCCGCGTCGTCGGTCCGGGCGAAGTCGAGCGCGGTCGCCCCGGCTCCGGTCAGCGGCTCCGCGTAACGCACCACGCGTACGCCGCCGTCGTGGAACAGCACCACGGCCGCACCGTCCACCTCGCCCGCGTACAGCAGCCGGGGCGGCTCGGCGGGCGGTACGGAGAGCGTCCCGGGCGACGTGGAGACGTGGACGGTGCGCGGCGTGTGCCCCCAGGTACGCAGCGCCCGGCCGAGCAGATCCCGGTCCCGGGTACGGTCCCCGCGGGCCGGCCACGCGGTGAAGTCGACGCGCGAGGTGTCCGCCCATTCCGTGGCAGCCGTACGCAGCAGCGCCGCCGGATCGACGGCGGCGGACCCAGCCCGCGCGGGACCGTCCTGCGGGCCGCCCGGACCGTTCTCCGCGGCCAGGACGACCAGACCGCCCGCCATCACGCACAGCGCGGCGGCGGAGGCCACCGCCCGCAGCCGTTGCCTGCGCCGCAACAGATCGCTGGGGCGGGTCTGGAGCGTGCACGGGTCGAACTCGGCGGAGCGCAGCAACGATTCGGTCCGCGGCCGGTCGGCGGACCCCAGTCGTCCGGCCGCACGTACCGCGCCCACCGCATCGCTCGCCCCCGCCCGGGCGAGCAGCACCGTCGCCTCGAGATCGGTCAGCTCCTCCAGCAGCCGCAGCGCGAACGCCGCCCGCACGGTGGCGGACACCGTGGACAGTGTCCGGTCCAGGGCCAGTTCCTCCGCGCCACCGGCGCGCGGGAAGAGGCGCAGCCCCCGGACGAAGGGGAGCGCGGGGCGCAGCGAAGCCGGCGCCGGGATCCGCGCGGGCCACCAGCGGGGCCGCCGCCCGTACGCCAGCGCGGCACGCAGCACCCGCAGCCGCACCCAGGCGTATGCGGAGGAAGCGACGTGCGCCGCGGCGAGATGCCTCGGGGACGGTACGCCCCGCCCCTGTGCCGGGACCCGGGTCCGGAGCGGTTCGGGAGGTCCCGCGGTGGCGGTGCGCCGGGTGGGCAGGGCGCGCTGGACGGCCGCATGGGCGGCGAGGACCCGTCGGTGCCGACCGAGCGACGGCGGCAGAACGAGGTAGGCGAGCCGGACGAGACGTGGGTAGTGTTCCACGAGCGCGGCTTCGGCCTGCTGGACGCCGGGGCGTTCGCTGCTGCGGGTGGAGCGATGCCGGGATGGGTGGATCGGCATGGGATCGGTGCCTTCCGAGCCGTTGGCGATAACCGTCGTACCGACAAACGAATCGATCGTGTGACGGTCACATCGGGCGCAGGTCCGGAGGCACGGTGCCCGGCAGCCGCGTCGGCTGCACCGCCGGGGCGGCGACCGCGCACCACGGGAGTTGGGGCCCGGTGCACGACGGAGAGTGGCTCAGGTCGTTACGGCCGCACCGTGCCGTCGAGCAGACCGTCCAGCACCCGGCCGAACAGCCGGCGGCCCGTTCCCGCGATCAGCGGATCGCCCCATTGCGGCAGCAGCCGGATTCGGAGTTCCTCCACCCACACGACATGGGACCCGGAATCCGTCGGATACACATCGATCGACGCCCGGCCCAGCACCACCGAACCGCGCTTCTCCAGTCGGCAGAGCCCGGCCCGCCCGGTCACCGGCGGCATCCAGCGCACCACTTCCATCGGATCGTCGAACGCCAGCGGGCCCACACCCGTGCGGGCCACGAAGACGGTCCCGATCCTGGTGGGCAGCCCGGTCGGGACGGTGATCCGGGTCAGCGGGACGTGTGCGCAGTGCCGTTCCCAGTCGGTCACCCGGCGCCAGGACTCGGCGGCGGGGAGGGGGGTGAATCGCTCGATCCGGAATACGGCCACAGCAGGATCCTAGGACGTCCCGGCCACGGCGCGAGCCGAGCGGAACCTCTGGCTCGCCCTCGGGATCCCCGTTCCCTCAGCTCTCGGAGAGGTCGGCCGCGGTCTGGCCCGCCACCACCAGGCCCGGCAGATGTTCCTCGATCTCCTCGCGGGCGCCCGCGGACAGACCGGAATCCGTGATGAAGGTGTCCACCTGCTCCAGCGTCGCGAACGAACTCAGGCCCACCGTGCCCCACTTGGTGTGATCGGCGACCACCACCACCCGCCGTGCCGACTGCACGAAGCGCCGATTGGTCTCGGCCTCCGCCAGATTCGGTGTCGAGAGCCCGGCCTCGACCGAGATCCCGTGCACCCCGAGGAACAGCACATCGAAGTGGAGCGAAGCGATCGCCTGATCGGCGACCGGGCCGACCAGAGAGTCGGACGGAGTCCGCACCCCACCGGTGAGCACCACCGTGGCGGCCCCGGCCCGCGGGCCGCCCGTCGCCGTCGACCGCTGCGCGGCATGGAACACATCGGCGACCCGCACCGAGTTCGTCACCACCGTCAACTCCGGTACGTCCAGCAGGTGCTGGGCCAGCGCATACGTCGTCGTACCACCGGAGAGCGCGATCGCACTGCCGGGAACGGCCATCGCCGCGGCGGCCCGCGCGATGTCCTCCTTGGCGGTCAGCTCCAGCGTCGACTTGGCCTCGAAACCGGGCTCGTGCGTACTCGCCTCGACGACCGGCACAGCGCCGCCGTGCACCTTCTCGATGACACCCTGACGGGCCAGCGCGTCCAGGTCCCGGCGCACGGTCATGTCGGAGACGCTCAGCTTGCGGGTCAGCTCGTTGACCCTGACCCCGCCACGCCGGCGCACCTCGTCGAGGATCAGTGCACGCCGCTGCTCCGCGAGGAGATTCTGATTCTCGCTCAACGCCGGGTCCGGTCCTTCCCTCTGGTGTCCGTACAGCAGCCTGTCGGTTCAACAGTCTGTCGGACGGGCTCATCCTGCCACGCAGCTCCGTTCGGCGCCGCACTGGGGAGATTCGGTGATCCGGGTACCGGCTCGGCCGAGGTTCCGGGATTCTGGTGACTACGCATCAGTACGCGGGCCGGAACGCCGCGACAGCAAGAGAGCGAGTCATCCACGTGCCCCCTGTCACCGAGGCCCCGCACAGCACGGAGGCCGCGCTGGAACTCCTGGTCCATGGCGTCGGCGGAGCCACCCCCCAGTCGATGCTCCGGGATCCGCGCGTCGCCCGGGTCACCGGTGATGCGACAGCCGCCGTATTCCGGCGCTCGGGGGACATCGACGCCGAGCGGCATCCGGAGCGGTACCGGGACCGGCCCATCGAGGAGGCGTACTGCTGGTCCAATCTCACCTCCGGCAACGGCTCGCGCGCGCTGTGGCTGCTGCTGCTCCCGTTCATGGTCGTCAACCTGGCCCACTGGATGCGGCCCACAGCCAAGGGCCGCACCCGCGCGGTCCGGCTGTACGGCGTTCTCGTGCGCCTCGTCGCCCTCAGCCTGACCGTCCTGCTGACGGCCGCGGCGTGCGAGGTCGCCCTGGATCTGGTGGCCTGGCAGTGCGCGGGTGTACCGGAGTGCTCGAACCAACGGTCCTGGCTCGGCTTCCTGTCGACGGCGCAGGACGGCTGGTGGTCGCAGCCGGGTCGGCGGCTCGCGCTGGCGGCTCTGGTGCCCACCCTGCTGGTGGGACTGCTCTGGTTCCTGTCCAACCGCACCTGGAGCGCCTACGAGTCGCAGCGCCCGCTCGGCGGCGCGGAACCGGATGACGACGTCCTCGACGACGGGACCGAGGCCACCCCCACGACCGAGGGCCCTGCCGCCGAAACGCCCGTCGTCCGACCCGCCCTCGGCCGCCCCGGCTTCTGGTACGGCCGACGGCTCGTCGCCCGGTTGCGGGCCGCGCACACCGCCGCCGGGTTCCTGACCGTGGCGGCCTCCGTCGCGGGCGCCGCGGCCCGTCACGACCGCGCCGTCACCGGTCCCGTACCCGAGTTCCTGGGGCGGCTGATCGAGGCGATGCTCGTGCTGGGCACGCTCGTCGTGCTCTGGGTGGTCTGCCGCCGTGGTCGCAGCGAGCGGCGGCTCGACAACCGGCTCGACGGCGCCGTCATCAGCTGGCTGCCCGGCACCGCCCTCACCCTGCTCGTCGTCACGACGGTGTACGCGGCCTGGTCCCGTCCCGACTGGGCCTCCGCCGGCACGCTCCCCGGTGACATCACCTTCCGTGTCCTCACCGTCGGCCAGGGCATGCTCGTGGTGGCCCTCGCGGCAGTCGCGCTCGGCCTGTACCGCAGGACGCCCGAGCCCCGTACGGTCATGTACGGACTCGGCGGCCCCGCGGTCGCGATGCTCGCCTGTGCTCTCGGCGGCGTCATGACCGGCGGGGTGGCCCAGCGCGTTGCCGACTGGCTCGACGGACCGGGCACTCCCGGCATGGGCCGGAGCTCCCTCATCGACGGGCCGCCGGTCCTGCTGAGCTGGCAGGCCTCGGTCATCCCGGTACTCCTGGCCCTGCTGCTGATTCCCGCCGTCGTGCTGGGCGTACGCACCTGGCGCGCCGCCCGCGCCATGGAACCCGAGGTCGACAAGGAGTACGGGGAGAAGCGGCCGGACGCCGCCCGCACCCGGCAGATCGCCAGGACCCGGGCCCTGGCCGGGCTCACCGACTCCGCGCCCTGGCTCCTCGGACTGGTATCCGGCGCCACCCTGCTGCTCGGCGCGGGGGCGGTCGCCGGGGCGTGGGTGAGCGGGGAGGTGCCGGGGCTGGCCCTGGACGGTGCCGGCCCGTTCATCGAGTCGGTCGCGGAAGCCGCCCAGTCGACCGGCTCCTGGATGATCGGCTTCGGGTCCATCGTCTTTGTGACCTGTGGCCGACGTGCCTACCGGGACGCCTCCACCCGGCGCACCATCGGCATCCTCTGGGACGTCGGCACGTTCTGGCCGCGCGCAGCCCACCCCTTCGCGCCCCCCTGCTACGCCGAGCGCGCCGTCCCCGACCTGGCCTCCCGGATGTCCGGCTGGACCGGCCGCACCCGCGGCAGGCTCGTCATCTCCGGGCACTCCCAGGGGAGCGTCCTCGCGGCGTCCGCCGTCTGGCAGCTGCCCGCCGAGGCCCGGAAGCGGGTTGCGCTGCTCACCTACGGTTCGCCGATCGAGCGGCTGTACGGGCGCTGGTTCCCGGCCTACTTCGGTCCAGGACCGCTGGATGGACTGCACCGGTCCGTGCACTGCTGGCGCAACCTGTGGCGGGCCACCGACCCGATCGGTGGGCAGGTCCGGCTCGACGTGGGTGCCGGGCCCGAGGTGGACCGGGGGCCTCTGCGGGACCCGCTGGTCTACGGGCGCACGCCGGAGCACCCGCTGCCCGAACCGGTGCTGGGCCACTCGGACTACCAGGCCGACCCGGTCTTCGCCGAGGAACGGGCGGCGCTGCTCGTCCGGCTCGAGCCGGTGCTGCCCCGCCAGACCGACGGGGGCTCCGGGGAGACCCGGAGCCTGTCGGGTGACCTCTGATCGGGTGGCGATCGAAGGTCGCCCGACAGGCTCTCAGGGCAGTTCCGGCAGGTCCTCCGGGTAGAGCAGGGTGAGGTCGTCCGTGCTCGGTTCGGCGAGCTGGGCGACCCGGCCGGCATGCCGCTCGACCATCGACTCGAAGGTCTGGCGGGCGGTCCGGCCATTGCCGAACGCCGGGCCCTTGGGCAGCTCGGTGAAATACTTCAGCAGCGCCTCCCCGGTGCCCTCGGCGAGGCTGTACTCGTGCTCCTCGGCCTGCTGTTCGACGATCCTCAGCAGTTCGGTGGGCTCGTAGTCGCTGAAGGTGATGGTCCGTGAGAAACGGGATGCCACGCCGGGGTTGACGGTGAGGAACCGCTCCATTTCGTGGGTGTAGCCGGCGACGATCACGACCACCGCGTCCCGGTGGTCCTCCATCAGCTTCACGAGCGTGTCGATCGCCTCCCGGCCGAAGTCCCGGCCGGAGTCCTCGGGCGACAGTGCGTACGCCTCGTCGACGAACAGCACCCCGCCGCGCGCCCGCTCGAACGCCTCCTGGGTACGGATGGCGGTCGAGCCGATGTGCTCGCCGACCAGATCGACCCGGGACACCTCGACGAGATGCCCCCGCTCCAGCACCCCGAGCGAGGCCAGGATCTCGCCGTACAGGCGGGCCACGGTCGTCTTGCCGGTGCCGGGGGAGCCGGTGAAGACGAGATGACGTCGCACCGACGCGGCCTTCAGCCCCGCCTCCAGGCGACGGCGGCCCACCTCGATCATGTCGGTGAGTGCACGCACCTCGCGCTTGACGCTGTCCAGGCCGACCAGCGCGTCCAGTTCACCGAGAACGGCGCCCGAGGTCCGCATCGGCTCGGCGGGGGCCTCGACGGCGGCGGTCACGGCCGGGCGCTGCGTGGGCACCGCACCGAGCAGCCCGGGGGCCGACTGGGCCGCCGTCAGTACCGTGGGTGGTGGGGGAGTGGCGGTGCGCAGTGCGCTCTCGTCGCTGGTGCAGTCCTCGACGACCGGGCCCGTTCCCTGCCCGTCGCCGTGCGAGCCGCCCTCGGCGAACTCGTAGCCGCCGCGCGCGCACCGCTCGGTACGGCACCGGGTCAGCGTCGAACGGCAGCCGTCCATGACATGGAAGCCGTATCCGTCACTGCCGGTGACCCGGCAGCTGTCGAAGGTGCCACGTCCCTCGGCGGAGACGTAGAAACCGGCCTCGGCGGGTGAAGTGACCGTGCAGCGCTCGATGGTCGGGTCGGCGCCCTTGGTGACGATGACCCCGGTCTGTGCCGTGTCGATGGTGCAGTTGTTCAATGTGCCGCCGCTGCCGTGGTCGCGGAACCAGGCGCCGGTGGACGCCTCCCGGATCCGGCAGTCGTCGAGTTGTGCGGTCGCCCCGTCGCTCACCGACACCGCCGTGTTGCGGACCTGGGTGAGATCGCTGTCGACGACATCGGCGCGCGAGCCCCGGTCGAGAACGAAGATCGCGTCCGGCACGTCGTGGACCCGGCAGGAGTCCAGTATCACGGTCGCGCCGTCGCTCACCCAGACCGCCGGGTAGTCGCCCGTACTGTCGTGGATCTCGCACTGGTTGGCGTCGACCCGGGTGCCCGGGTCCCACACCGACAGGCCGTTGCGGCCGAAGCGGCGGACCGTGGAACGGGTCAGGGTGAGGACCGAACGGGAGCGCAGATCCACCGCGTTCTCCGGGATGTCATGGATGTCGCAGTCGGCGAGCGTCAGCACCGCGTCCGTGTCGAGCGTGACCCCGTCCGCCGAAGTGCGGTGCACCGTGCAGTCGGTGAGGTGCGCGGAGGCGCGGGCGGTGACCTGAATGCCGCTGCCCTTGATCTCGTACACCTCGCAGCCGACGGCCTCCAGCCCGCTGCCCTCACCGGTGATGCTCAGTCCGGCGCCCGAGGAGTGATGGATCCGGCAGCGTTCCAGCCGCGGATGCGCACCGTCGCGCACCGAGACCCCGGACTGCCCGGCCGACACGATCTCGCACTCCTCGAACACCCCGCCCGCACCGTCCAGCACGGCAATGCCGACCCCGGCCGGATTGTCGACCGTGCAGCGGCGCACGGTCGGCCGGGCCGCACCGCGCACCTCTATCCCGGCCGCCGACCGCGTCACGATCCGCAGATCCGCCAGCTCCGGGGCGCCGTCCTCGACGAGCAGTGCGGGGGCCGCCGAGTCCTGGCCCTCCACATGCAGATCCTGGACGACGGCGGAGGAACGCACCGTCAGCGGTACGCCGTCGACCGGTGCGATCCGGACGGAGCCGACGGAGCCCTCCGGACCGCGCAGGGTCACCGCGCGGTGCAGGACGAGATTCTCCCGGTAGGTGCCCGGCGCGACGGTGAGGACATCACCGTCCGCCGCGGCCTCAAGGGCTGCGGTGAGGGAGGCGTATTCGCCAGTGCGGCGCCGCCACCGCGATGTGCCGGTGTGCGTCACCTGGACCGTGCCCTGTGCCATGGCGCTGTTGTGCCCCCACCTCGTGCGTGTCCGATGCCCGTGCGGCCGGCCTTGCGGCAGGGGTCGTCACGGGTCCGCCCGCCGAAGAGGTGAGCGGACCGGTCCACCGTAGCGCGCGCGGAGGGCGGGAGTTGACGGGATCCCAGCTCATCAGCTGCCGGTGCCGGTCCTGCCCCAGTCCGGACCGGCCTCGGCCCACGCCCGGTCGAGCCGCGCATACCGCCGTTGCACCATGCGCCATACGATCAGGCGCCGCCCGCCCTCGATCAGTGCGATGCCCAGCAGCATCACCCCGAATCCGGCCAGTGCCGCATGGGTGTGGGCCGTGGGGGCATCCATCGGGCGCAGCGCCGGGCGGCCGTCCGAATCGGTCCAGATCCGCACCCTGGTTCCGGGATCGGTGATCTTCGAAAAGGTCGCGACCCTTCCGCTGCGGGGGGTGCCGTCCGGGGCCTTCCAGCGCGCCACCACCGACGTCTGCGTCGTGCGCTCCGAGGAGACCTCGGGGTCGGAGACCAGACGCGGCGGCCCCGACGCCGCGCGCACCACAACCGCCGTCGTGGCATGCCGCTGCGCCTGCTGGAGCCGTACCGACTCCTGCAGGACGTCGTCCGTGAGCGAACCGCACAGCCACCCGAGCGCAGGCGCCGCCACCGTCATCAACAGCAGCGCCACCAGAGCCACCCACGCCTCGCGCCGGTCAGTGGCGCGGCGCAGGGGATTGTGCCGCCAACGCCATACTCCCGATACTGCTCGCACAGTCCTGCACCCCCTTCCGCATCCGTCATATCCCGATACGGCACAGCCCGCGCGCCGAGCAGACGAAGAGAGAGCTACTTCACCCCGTCCAACGCGCGGACCGGTCCCGCGAGTTCCCCCGGCCGGGTCGTCAGCCGAGAATCCGAACCAGGTCCCCGACCCGGATGATTCCGGTCCCGTCCGGAATCAGATACTGGCCGAACAACAGGTCCTGCCCGGTACGGCGGTGGCGCGCGAGCGTACGCAGCGGCTCCTTGCCGCGCTCCGCCGTGTTCTGGTCGGTGGTGGTGATGACACAGCGGTCACAGGGTTTGACCACGCGGAACGGGACGTCGCCGATGGTGATCCCGTCCCAGCCGTCCTCCGCCCACGGCGCCGTGCCGTCCACGACGACATTCGGCCGGAAACGGTTCATCGGCAGCGGGCCCTCGTCCGCGTGGTCGCCTTGCGCGATGAGTGAGTTCAAGGCGTCCAGCGAGGCGCTGGAGGTCAGGAGCAGCGGGTAGCCGTCGGCGAATCCGACGGTCTCACCGGGGCGCGCGTACGCGGGATTGATGAGGCGGCGGGTCGCGGGCGCGTCGAGATGGACGAGCCGGACCTCCGTGCCCAGGCGCTCGCTGAACCAGGTGTGGGCGGCGGCCGCAGCCTCCACCACCTCGATGGCGGACCGGTGCAGCGTCACGGGGACGGTGCGTCCGGGCTCGGGCACCTCGACGGCCAGCGGCGCGCTCCCCGGCGCGGACAGACCGATGCCGCCCCCGGGCAGCGGCACGGCGGAGACCAGCGCCATGCGCGGCTGCTGCCGCTGCGTGACGGCCCGGCCCGCGGTGTCGACCAGCATCCACCGGCGGTCGCCGTCGAGTCCCCATGGCTCGACGGCGGCCTCACCGGGCGCGTATCCGGCCAGCGACTTGACCGGATGGATGTGTACGGCGCGCAGTACGGGAGGACGCATGCCCCCATCCTGCCAGTCCCCCGGGCCCGTCCTTCGGATCGGGCCCGGGGACGGACCGCGGCCGTGCGCAGCGGCTCAGTACCCCCGGCTCTGGTACGGGCGGTTGTACGGGTCCTCGTACGGAGAGGGCGCGGGGACGGGCCGCGGCGACGCCGGGCGCATCGACTCGTACCCCGTGCCCGGCGCCGGGCGCTGCTGCTGGGGCTGAGGCGTCTGGTAGCCGCCCCGCATGCCGGTCGGCTGCTGCGGGATGTACGGCGCGGGAGCGTGCTGCAGATGAGCCGGCTGCATCGGCGCGTAGTTCTGCTGCGATGCGGCCGGCTGCTGCGGGTAGCCGTACGACGGGTTCGGCTGGGAAGGCGCCGCGGGAAGCGCCGGCAGAGCCGACGGGAGCGCCGGCAGGTAGCTGTTTCCGGTGTCGTACGCGGCCGGCACTCGGATCGGCGCAATCTGGGGCGTACCGCGCTCCGCGACGAGGGAGTCGTAGATCGGAGTGTCGGGGAACGACGGTGCGGCGTAGTAGCCGCCGCCGTAGGTGGAGCGGGGGGAGGTCATGGCACCTAAGTTAAGCCCACGATGTGCTGGTTGGGGAGCCCGATAAGAGGGTTGGTTTACGAGATGTGAGTGAACCGCGATCCCCAATGCGAGCGAACTTGGGAAAAAAGGGGCGCCGAGACGCGTTGTAATCGTGTATAGGGCGAGTTCGCGGGGGGTTACCGGCAGATCGCCGGACGGGACCCGGCGCGACTGTGGGCCCCGTGGCAGGGTGCGGATTAGGTTGGCACGGAAAAGTCTTCGGGTAGCCGGACTCGTGATGGGGGCGAGCATGACCATGCTAAAAGGAGCCAATGTTCCAGTGGCGGCCCAGGCCGTGCGGGTCGAATTGGGGTGGCGTAACGTCCCGGGGACGCCGGACGTCGATGCATCGGCGCTCCTTCTCGTGTCGGGAAAGGTGCGCAGCGACGCGGACTTCGTCTTTTACAACCAGCCGGTGCACGGCTCCGGCGCGGTACGTCATGAGGGCAAACGGAACGCCGCCGGCAGTGTCACGGACAGCCTCGCGGTGGATCTGGCGCGAGTGGAGCCCGTCATCGAGCGCATCGTCCTGGCCGCCTCCGCGGACGGTGGGAGCTTCGGGCGCGTGGAGGCCCTGTACGTACGGATCATGGACATCTCGAACGGCGCTGAGATCGCGCGCTTCGACAGCGCGGACGCGACGGTGGAGACCGCATTCATTCTCGGCGAGCTCTACCGTCGGCAGGGCACCTGGAAATTCCGGGCCGTGGGGCAGGGATACAGCAGCGGTCTCGAAGGCCTCGCCACGGACTTCGGCATTTCCGTCGACGAGCCGCAACAACCCCAACGGCATCAGCAATCGCACCAGCCCCTTCAGTCTCAACGACCCCAAGCGGCAACACGAGTTGATCTGCCGTCACCGCCCCGGCATCCCCCGCACGCGCAGCCCCCGGCCGCCGCTCCGTCGGCACCCCAGGTGCCCCCTGCCGCGCCGCCCGTACCGTCGTCCCCCCAGCCCGTCCGGCTCTCCAAGGTGACGCTCACCAAGGACACCCCGTCCGTCTCCCTCGCCAAACAGGGCGGCACGTCGGGAGTCATGCGCGTCAATCTCAACTGGGAGGTGCGCAAACAGTTCAAGAGCTGGGGCAGCAAACTCGGCAGGGCCATCGCCAACCACGCGGATCTCGACCTTGACCTCTGTGCCCTCTACGAACTGGCCGATGGCAGGAAGGGAGTCGTGCAGGCGCTCGGAAACGCCTTCGGCGCTCTCGGGCAGCCCCCGTATATCCATCTCGACGGGGACGACCGCACCGGCGCCGTCTCCACCGGCGAGAACCTGACCATCAACCTCGACCACAAGGACCGGCTCCGCCGAGTCCTGATCTTCGTCACCATCTATGAAGGCGCCCGGAGTTTCGCCGATCTGCATGCGACCGTCACCCTGCAGCCGCAGCACGGCGCCGCGATCGACTTCTCGCTCGACGAATGCACCGTTCCCTCCACCGTCTGCGCACTCGCACTCATCACCAACAATGGGGGAGACCTCACCGTGCAGCGCGAAGCCCGCTATCTCGTACCCGAACGCGGGGTGAGTCCGCAGCGCACCATCGACTACGCCTATGGGTGGGGGATGAACTGGACACCCGGCCGTAAATGACCCCCGGTCCGTCCGGGTCCCGCCACTGCGGACGGTCCGGTGTTCCCTCCGCTCATCGGTCCGGTGCGGCCTCGGGACGGGCGTAGGTACGCCCCTTCCAGGCCGCGCCGCGGCCGCGGTGGTGCTGCACGGCCGAGTCCACCGTCATCAGCAGGTACAGCACGGCGGTGAACGGCAGCAACGGCGCGAGCCACATCGACTGCCGGTAGTAGCCGAGCATCGGCATGTACGTCCCCGCCATCACCGCCCACGCCGCGCCACCGGCCCACGCCGCCGGCCGGTCGCCGCCCAGCAGCCCTGCCGCCAGCGTGACCGGCGGGGCGAGATAGACGAGCGCGAGACCCAGCACCGTACCGATGAGCAGAACCGTGCTGTGCCGCAACTGTGCGTACGCGCTGCGCGAGACCATCCGCCACAGATCCGCCAGCCGGGGATACGGCCGCACGCTGTCCACCCGCTCCGCGAGCCCCAGCCAGATCCGTCCGCCGCTGCGCTTCACCGCACGCGCCAGCGACACGTCGTCGATGACCGCCTGCCGGATGGACTCCGGAACCCGCGCCCGCTCGACGGCCCCGGTCCGCAGCAGAACACAGCCGCCCGCCGCGGCCGCGGTCCGTGCCTTCGCACGGTTCACCCACCGGAACGGATAGAGCTGCGAGAAGAAGTACACGAACGCCGGCACGACAAGGCGCTCCCAGACACTCGCCACCCGCAGCCGGGCCATCTGCGAGACCAGATCGAACCCGCCGGAACAGGCGGCGGCCACCAGCTCCCGCAGACTGTCCGGCTCGTGCGCGATGTCCGCGTCCGTGAGCAGCAGAAATTCCGGCGCCGGCTCCCGGGCCCGCGCGAGCGCGATCCCGTGCCGTACGGCCCAGAGCTTGCCCGTCCAGCCGGACTCCGGCTCCCCGGGAGACACCACCGTCACCGGCAGCCCGCCGTACCGCACGGACAGCGCACGGGCGAGATCACCGGTGCCGTCCTTGCTGCAGTCGTCGACCAGGAAGATCTCCGCTGCCCCCGGATAGTCCTGCGCCTGCAGCGACGGCAGACTCACCGGCAGCATGTCGGCTTCGTCACGCGCGGGCACGACGATCGCGACCGACGGCCAGCGGTCCGGCACCGCACGCCGAGGCAGCCGCTGGTCGGTCCGCCAGAAGAACCCCTGTCCCAGCAGCAGCCACACCCATGCGGCCAGCGAACCCACGGCGATCCAGGCAACGGCGCTCATTTGCCGCAGTCTGCCCCACTCCGACGAGACCGCAAGGGCGGTCGACTATGGTGACCGGGTGAAGATCGCGCTCATGGACTCAGGAATCGGCCTGCTCCCGGCGGCCGCCGCGGTACGTCGGCTGAGGCCCGACGCCGATCTGGTGCTCTCCTCCGACCCCGAAAGCATGCCCTGGGGTCCGCGGACGCCGCAGGACCTGACCGTGCACGCGCTGGCCGTGGCCCGCGCGGCCGCCGCCCACCGGCCCGACGCGCTGATCGTCGCCTGCAACACCGCCTCCGTGCACGCCCTGCCGACGCTCCGTGCCGCGCTGGAACCCACGCTGCCCGTCATCGGCACCGTCCCCGCGATCAAGCCGGCCGCGGCCGGTGGCGGACCCGTCGCCATCTGGGCGACCCCCGCCACGACGGGCAGTCCGTACCAGCGCGGACTCATCCGGGAATTCGCCGGCTCCGTCGACGTCACCGAGGTCCCCTGCCCCGGTCTCGCGGACGCTGTGCAGAACGCGGACGAAGCCGCGATCGACCGTGCCGTCGCCGCAGCCGCCGCGCTCACTCCAACGGGCGTACGGGCCGTCGTTCTCGGCTGCACCCATTACGAACTGGTCGCCGAACGGATCCGTGCCGCCGTGCAGCAGCCCGGCCGGCCGCCCGTAGCACTGCACGGCTCCGCAGGGGCCGTCGCCGCCCAGGCGCTGCGCCGGATCGGCGTCGCACCCGCCCCCTCGGCCGAACCGGCCACCTCCCTCACCGTGCTCCTGAGCGGCCGTGACGCCGAGCTTCCGGCAGCCGCCCTGACCTACGCCGAGGGGCGGCTGCTGGCCGCCGTCAGCCCCGCCCACTGAGCCGTCGTCGACTCGGCGAGGGCCGTTGGGCCCATCCCGGATGCCCGGATTCTGAGTACCCTGCTGGCATGAGGGACCACCCCCGGAAACCGAGCGAGACCGGTGCCGAGGCGGCTCCCGCCGTCTGGACCGGCCGGGCCACCAACAAGGCGCAGTGGATGCTCGCCGCAGCCGGTGCGGCGTGCACGGCACTGGGTATCGAGCTCGCCGTGAGCTCCAACTGGACCTCCGGCATCGCCCCCCTGCTGATGTCGGTGATCGGCTGCGTGGCGGCCGGACTGCTCATGCTGTTCGGGACGCTCGCCTTTGTGAGTGTGGCCGTGCGGGTCGACGGAGACGCTCTGGAGGTCCGCTGCGGACACATGGGTCTGCCGCGCCGCCGGATCCTGCTCACCCATGTGGTCGGGGCGGACTTCGTCCCCCGGATCACCCCCCGCCATTGGGGCGGCTGGGGCTACCGGTGGCGCCCCGAGCAGGGGACGGCCGTGGTGGTCCGCAGGGGAGAGGGCCTGGTGCTCAGGCTCGGCGACGGCCGGACGTTCACCGTGACGGTGGACGATGCGGAAGAGGGCGTACGGTTCATCCGCGAACGGCTCCACCTGCCGACGGCCGACGCAACTGCCGGGACCTGAGCGGCAAGCGGTGTCCTGCCCGTCAGAGGGGGGTGCGACCGACCCGCGGACGGCGTCCGGCCGCGGTCCCCGTGCCGCACGCGGCACGGTCCGCATCCTCGGCACCGTCCGTACGGGATGTGTCCGCCGTGCCGTCCCCGATCGGCTGCCGGGCCGAGGCCAGCCCCGCGAGCAGCCCCACGCCCACCGTCACCGGCGTGAAGCTCAGCACGTTCCCGACACTGGCCAGCGCCGCCAATGCGGTGAGCGCGGAGCCCGCCGTCAGCACGACCGCCGTGCCGCGGGGTGAGCGCCACAGCACGTACAGCAGCCAGCCGAACGCCGCCCCCAGCAGCGCCAGCCCCACGATCCCCTGCTCGGCGGCCTGCTGCAGCGGCGCCGAGTGGGGCTTCCCGTCCGACCGCACGGTCTGCTGGGCGGTGGGGCTGAGTTCGGCGAACCGGTCGGGCCCGATGCCCAGCAGCGGATGATCCTCGGCGAGATCCACAGCGTCCTGCCAGAGCAGCACCCGGTTCCGGGTGAGCTGCCCCTCCAGGGAGACCATCAGCCCGTCGGGCAGCGCATCCTCGGCCACCGCCCATGACGTACCGACGACCAGCGCCGTGACCAGCGCCAGCCCGGTCAGACCGAGCAGTCTTCGACGCATCCTGACCGCGGCCAACGAACTGAGCAGCACTCCGAGTGCCATGGCGAACCCGGCCACCGAGTGCAGGGCCGACGCGGCGCAGGCGGCGCCGAGCGCGAGCAGTCGCAGCGCGAGACGCACCGGTGCCCGGCGGGCCGCCGCGGCCGCACAGCAGGCGGCGCCCGCGGCCAGCACCAGCAGCGCGGCCGCCGCCCCGGTGTGACCGGGCGCGACATCGCCGGCGGCGGTGGCGCCCGGCATGCCACCGCGCCAGACGAGCGCCAGGACGAGGGCGGCGACGCCTGCGACCGCCGCGGTGGCCACCGGCAGCAGCGTGCCGCAGATCCGGCCGCAGGCGAATCCTGCGGCGACTGCCAGCAGCGCCAGCAGCACACCCTCCGGCCTCGTCTCCCGCCCGGCCGCGCTGATCAAGGACCAGATCGCGCAGGCGGCGAGGATCACGGCTCCGGCGGCATCGGACGCGTTGCCGCGTTCCCGAGCCCCGTACCGGCCCGCCCGTGCAGTCATCGCGTCCGACCCCCCGAACTGTGACCGTCCCGTCCACGACGGCCGGATCCGGCCGGTCGGCGGGGGACTGGCGCACACGGTAACGGGAGTGCTGCGGGTTTGTGGAGGTAAAGCGCAGGAACGATCCGGCAGGAAGCATTCCGAATGCATTCCGTCCCCGCCCCGGGGCTGCCCCGCGCTTGCCTCACCACCGTAGACTCCGCCAGGTGAGCGCCACCATCAGCCCAGTCGACAACCCGCAGTCCTCCGCCACTCAGCCGCGGGGGAGACGGTTCCTGCCGCGGCTCGCACGGCCGGCCGCGGCCGTGCTGTCGGGTGCGCTGCTGTATCTGAGCTTCCCGCCCCGACCGCTGTGGTGGCTGGTTCTGCCCGGTTTCGCACTGCTCGGCTGGGTCCTGCACGGCCGCCGGCTGCGCGCCGGATTCGGCCTCGGCCTGCTCGCCGGGCTCGGCTTCATGCTGCCGCTGCTGCACTGGACGGGCGAGGAGGTCGGTCCGGTGCCGTGGCTGGCCCTCGCCACCGCCGAAGCGCTGTTCGTCGCCGTGGGCTGCATCGGGGTCGCCGCCGTGTCCCGGCTCGCCTGGTGGCCGGTCTGGGCCGCCGCCGTCTGGGCCCTGGACGAGGCGGTCCGGGCCCGGGTGCCGTTCGGCGGGTTCCCCTGGGGCAAGATCGCCTTCGGGCAGGCGGACGGCGTGTTCCTGCCGCTCGCGGCGGTGGGCGGCACGCCGCTGCTCTCGTTCGCGGTGGTGCTGTGCGGCTTCGGGTTGTTCGAAGCGGTGCGTTCCTTCCGCGCATACCGCAGCACCGGTCGTATTCCCCGCGCCGCGGTCGCCGCCGCGACCGCGACCGTTCTCGTACCCCTGGCCGCGGCGCTGGCCGCGCGCCCGCTCGTCGACGACTCGGCGGAGGACGGAACCGCGACCGTCGCCGCGATCCAGGGCAATGTGCCGCGCCTCGGACTCGACTTCAACGCCCAGCGCCGCGCCGTTCTCGACAACCACGCACACCGCACCGAACAGCTCGCCCGCGAGGTGAAGGCGGGCAAGGTACCGCAGCCCGACTTCGTCCTGTGGCCCGAGAACTCCTCCGATCTCGACCCCTACCGCAATGCCGACGCGCGGATCGTCATCGACGAAGCGGTGAAGGCGATCAACGCCCCCACCGTGGTCGGCGCGGTCATCGAGCCCGACACCGGCAAGCTGCGCAACACCCTCATCCAGTGGGACCCTTCGGGCGGCCCCGTCGCCACGTACGACAAGCGCCATGTCCAGCCGTTCGGCGAATACATGCCGATGCGTTCGTTCGCACGCATCTTCAGCTCCGACGTCGACCGGGTCCAGCGCGACTTCGGACCGGGCAAGAAGGTCGGCGTGTTCGACCTCGCGGGCACCAAGGTGGGGCTCGTGACCTGCTACGAGGCCGCGTTCGACGACGCCGTACGCGACACGGTCGAGCACGGCGGCCAGCTGATCGCGGTCCCCAGCAACAACGCCACCTTCGGCCGCAGCGAGATGACGTACCAGCAGCTGGCCATGAGCCGGGTGCGGGCCGTGGAACACAGCCGGTCCGTCGTCGTCCCCGTCACCAGCGGCGTCAGCGCGATCATCCGCCCGGACGGGACGATCGTCCAGAAGACGAAGATGTTCACCCCGGACGCGCTGGTGGACAAGGTGCCGCTGCGCTCCTCGCTGACCCCCGCGACCCGGCTGGGCACGCTCCCCGAAGGGCTGCTCGTGCTGATCGCCGCAGCGGGACTGGGCTGGGTGACCGTCAGGTCGGTACGGGCGCGCCGAGGACGCTGAACGGTGGCGTGGGCCACGTAAGGTCGGCGCATGGCAATTCCTGACTTCATCCGTGAGATCCGTGCCACGGCGGGCACACAGCTGCTCCTGCTGCCGGGCGTCAGCGCCGTGGTCTTCGACGACGAGGGCAGGGTTCTGCTCGGCAGACGTTCCGACACCGGCAAGTGGGCGCTCATCGGCGGCATCTGCGAACCGGGGGAGCAGCCCGCGACGACGGCGGTGCGTGAGGTGTACGAGGAGACCGCCGTGCACTGTGTGGCGGAGCGGGTGGTGCTCACCCAGGCGCTGAACCCCGTGCAGTACGCCAATGGCGACCGGTGCCAGTTCCTGGACATCACCTTCCGCTGCAGGGCGACCGGCGGTCAGGCGCGCGTCAATGACGACGAGTCCCTGGAGGTGGACTGGTTCCCGCTCGACGCCCTGCCACCGTTGAACGAGTTCGGCCTCTTCCGGATCAAGCAGTCCCTGACCGATGAACCGACCTGGTTCGAGCCGACGGTCCAGCCGTGACGCGGTAGTACACGCACCGTGGCCGTACGGGCCGGGAAACCGGCCCGTACGGCCACCGGAACTCAGGCGGTACGGGCATCGGCGGGCAGCGCCGCGGGCGCGTCCGGCTCCGGCGTCGCCTCGATGTCCGAGAGATCCCGGTGCCGGGTCTCCTTGGCGCACACGACCGCCAGCACCGTGATGAGCGCCGCGGCGATGACGTACAGCGAGATCGGTGTCGAGCTCTTGTAGTCCGCGAGCAGCGCGGTGGCGATGAGCGGCGCCGGAGCACCCGCCGCGACCGATGCGAACTGCGCACCGATCGACGCACCCGAGTACCGCATCCGGGTCGCGAACATCTCCGAGAAGAAGGCTGCCTGCGGTGCGTACATCGCCCCGTGGAAGATGAGGCCGACGGTGACGGCGATCAGCAGACCGCCGAAGCTGCGGCTGTCGATCAGTGCGAAGAACGGGAACATCCACAGCCCCACACCGACCGCACCGACCAGATACACGGGCTTGCGGCCGATCCGGTCCGACAGCGCGCCCCACACCGGGATGACCGCGAAGTGGATGGCGGAGGCGATGAGCACGGCGTTCAGCGCCGTCTGCTTGCTCAGGTCGGCGGCCGTCACCGCGTAGACGAGGATGAACGCGGTGATCACGTAGTAGCTGATGTTCTCCGCCATCCTGGCGCCCATGGCGATGAGCACATCCCGCCAGTGGTGCCGCAGCACGGCGACGAGCGGCATCTTCTCGGCACCCGCCGCGGCCGCCTTGCGCCCCTCGGCCTGCGCCAACGCCGCCTTGAACACCGGCGATTCATCGACAGAGAGACGAATCCACAAGCCGACGACCACCAGCACACCGGAGAGCAGGAACGGGATGCGCCAGCCCCACGCCCCGAAGGCCGAGTCCGACATCAGGGCGGTGAGCGCGGAGAGCACCCCGGTGGCGAGCAACTGCCCTGCCGGCGCCCCGGTCTGCGGCCAGGAGGCCCAGAAACCGCGCCGCTTCGCATCCCCGTGCTCCGACACCAGCAGCACGGCGCCGCCCCACTCACCACCGAGGGCGAAGCCCTGCACCAGACGCAGCACCGTGAGCAGCACGGGGGCGGCGGCGCCGACGGTGGCATGCGTGGGCAGCAGCCCGATGGCGAAGGTCGCGCCTCCCATCAGCAGCAGACTCAGCACCAGCAGTTTCTTGCGGCCGAGCCGGTCGCCGTAGTGCCCGAAGACCAGGGCGCCGAGCGGCCGGGCGGCGAAGCCGACCGCGTAGGTGAGGAAGGAGAGGAGCGTTCCGACGAGCGGTTCGGAGTCGGGGAAGAACAGCTTGTTGAAGACCAGCGCGGCTGCTGACCCGTAGAGAAAGAAGTCGTACCACTCGATGGTGGTGCCGATGAGACTCGCGGCGACGATGCGCTTGAGCGAGCGGGTGGTCGGTGGGGCGGATGCCGAGGCAGCCATGGATACCACTTCCGGACGGTTGCGGGGACGTTTCCGTGTCGCCACACCGTAGGAAGGGCCAGGTCAGGGGCGTATGTGGTGGGGGACCATAGTTAGGGAGACCGCTGTGCGCGCGGGCAACATGGGGCTGCCGCGGGGCCCTTGCCAGGGCTCCAGCGAGGTGTTCAGGGGCTCCGCCCGACATGCGATATTTGGCACGCTCTGGGACTGATTCCCGCGCCCAAGAAGGTGTTTGAAGTAGGCGGATTGCCGACCGACCGACTGCCGCACCCACCCGGTGTGGGGGCCGGCGAGCGCGGCCGCGGCATTGGCCCCGCATGGATCGAAACGCTCGACGGCTTCCTCGACCCACTCGGGTCGGCGGCCACCGGAACCGCCGAGGGCGAGTGGCTCATCGGTGTGAGCTCCCCTTGGCCCCCCCACCTGCGCGCCGCCACCGTGCTCGAAGAGGCCGCTTCCGGCACCGAGGCACTCGCCCTCATCCGGGCCACTACGCGGCGGTCGGTGCCCCGGTGACACGCCGATTGCCGCCGTTGTGCTTCTGCCACAGCTGGTAGACCTCGACGGCCGCGTCCTGCGGCTCGTGGCGCATCGGCAGGCGGCGCTCGGTGTAGTCCTTGGCGAACTCGGCGTAGAAGGTGTCGAGTTCGAAGTACTTGCGGTCGTCCACGTAGTGCGGCTCGTAGGCGTCGCGGGTGGTGAGGAAGACGACCTCGTCGGGGGAGCAGTAGTACAGCGAACCCAGGCACATGGGGCAGGGGTGCGCGAGCACATAGATGGTGGTGCCGACCAGGTGCTCCGTGCCGAGCTTCCTGCAGGCCTCGCGGATGGCGAGGATTTCCGCGTGTGCGGTGGGGTCGGAGGTCTGGGCGACTTTGTTGGGGCTCTCGGCGAGGATCTCGCCGTCCTTGACGATGACGGTGGCGAAGGGGCGTCCGCCCTCTTCGACGTTCTGGCGGGCGATGTCGATGGTGCGCTGGGCGAAGTCCATGCTGAGGCCTCCGGTGGAAAGGGGGCGCCTGGCGACAGGCGGTGTCCCGGGGGAAGAGGGAGAGGGGGCGGGCCGGAGGGACCGTGTCGCGCTCCGGCCCGCCACGGTCGATGGGCGGACTGTCAGAAGGGCTTGGTCGGGAGGTACTTGCCGTCCAGCGTGATGACGGCGCGCTCGCCGCCCTCGGGGTCGGCGACCTTCTTCACGTCGAGCTTGAAGTTGATCGCGCTGATGATGCCGTCCCCGAATTGCTCGTGGACCAGGGCCTTGAGGGTCGTGCCGTAGACCTGGAGCATCTCGTAGAACCGGTAGATGGTCGGGTCGGTCGGAACCCCGCCGGGGATCGACCCACGGGTCGGGATGGTCTGCAGCAGCATCACTGCGTCGGCATCCAGGTCCAGCAGCTCCGCGACGGCATGGGCGGCCGTCTCCGGCAGGGCGTGCTGGCCGAGCACCGCCGCGGTGACGAAGGCGACCGACAGGCCTGCGGCATCAGCGATCTGCTGCCAGGTCAGGTCCTTGCGGGTCTTGGCCTCGACGGCGGTGGCGGCGAGGATCTGGCGTGCGGTGGGGTCGAACTGGGCGTGTGTCATGGGAAGGATTCCTTTCTGCGGTACCGGCCTCGAGGAGTGGCCGACGAGTTCGGTGGGGTGGTGGGTCATGTCGCGGCCGCGACGTCATCGATCGTCTCGATGGCTCCCATCGCGGTGTCGAACATCCAGCCGTGCAGGGTGGGTGTCCGATCGGCCACGGCGCGGGCCGTCGCGGCGTCCGCGTGCCGCAGCCCGCAGGCGATCACCGGCGTGGTGCTGGGGTCGTGTTCCCCCGGCCGGGGCGGTCACGGCTCCGCGCACGGAGTGACCGCAGACGACGAAGTCCTCACGCCCAGTACGGCGACGGCGTACGCGTTGCTTGCTGCGACACCGTCCGGTCCTGGGGTGTAGGCCGGGACCCGATTTCCTGCGGTGCACAGTCAGTCCCTTCGGTGGTTGCCGACCCGACGGGCTGACGGAATCAACCATGCACGAGCAGCCCCTATAGTGTCCAAGTCTTGATATCCATAAAGTCGATTGATCACATCTATAGCTCGCCACTGGCGGGGCCGTCAGGGTGATCGGATATCGAATGCGGGGTCGTCCGTCGCGGGTGGGGCTGTCCCGCGATCGGTCGACGCCGCGGGTGTGCCTGCGTCGGGTGCGGTGGTCAGGGCGGCCGGGCAGGGCCCGGGCTCCGGATCGGTGGCGGGGTACCGGCCGGTGATGAAGAATCCGGACAGCCTTGGGTCAAGCGGGCTGGGCCGATCGGTTACCGGTTGCCCGGGCTGTCGGCCGAAGTTTCGACCGGGCGCTCCCGACATGGGAAAATCGATGTCCCTGCAGTCACGATCCGTCACCCGGAGCGACATCTGCTGGGTGTGGGGCTACTGAGAGGAATCGCCATGAAACGCCGGATCGCCCCCATTCTGAGCGCCGCTGCGCTCGCGGCCGGAGTTCTGGGCATCAGCGCACCATCGGCGAGTGCCGTGCCCGGAGAGTGCGCCTACACCTCGTCGACCTACCGGCCGGCCCTGCAGTACGGCAACACGGGAGTGGCCGTGAAGCAGGCCCAGTGCCTGTCGAATGTCTGGGGCGGTGTGCCCAAACTGACCGTTGACGGCACCCTCGGCAGTCGGACGCTCACCAAGATCAAGTGGATCCAGGGGTGTCACGGCCTGGCCAAGGACGGAATCATCGGCGCTGATACGTGGAACGTCCTCTACAACCCGGCTCTCGACTGCTACGACCCCTACCCGGGCTGAAAATGCCCAGTTGGCCGACGCCTGTCCCGCACGCGTCGGAATGGAGCGTGCGGAACAGGTTCCAGCCCCCATGGCGGGACACCGTCGGCCGGGATCGCACTCGCGCCGACGACCATCAGGCCCCACCGACGGCAGTCACTCGGTACTGATCGCGCCGGTGGCCATGGAGGTCGCCGGTCTGCAGGTCCAGCTGACGGGCCTCACCGTGTCGGTGGCGCGGTGGAGGCGGCCCAGGAACCGGCGGCCACCTCGTCGGAGTCGAGCACGTCCTCGCCGTAGAGATCCTCCAGCCAGTTGGTCTGGTAAATGGTGTCGAGGTACCGCTCGCCGAGATCCGGGCCGACGGCTACGGCGGTGAGATCGGGGGCGTCATGCCGGGCCAACCAGTCCGTTGCGCCGCTGACCACCGTGCCGGTGGAGCCGCCGAACAGGAATCCGCGCCGTGCCAGACGATGGCAGGTACGAACGGTGTCCGCCTCCTCGACACGTATCACCTCATCCACGTAGGACTCGTCGAGCAGCGGTGGGCGCATGCTCATCCCCAGGCCGGGAATCATCCGGCGGCCCGGCGAACCGCCGAAGGACACCGAGCCGACGCTGTCCACTGCGATGATCCGCACCGGCCGGTGCCACTCCCGGAAGTACCGCGCGCAGCCCATCAGGGTGCCCGTGGTGCCGGCCCCGACGAACAGTACGTCCAGCCGCGGGAACTGGCGGGCGATCTCCGGTGCCGTCCTGCGGTAGTGCGCCTTCCAGTTGCTCGGATTGGTGTACTGACTGAGCCACACGTACCGATCGTCGGAGGCGCACAGCGCACGGATGTACTCGATCCGCGCGCCGAGAAAGCCGCCGTTGGCCTCCTGCCCGGCGATCATGTGCACCTGGCTGCCCAACGCCTCCATCATCATCCTGGTCGACAGGTTGCCGCGGGCGTCTGTCACGCACAGGAACCGGTAGCCCTTGCTTGCCGCGATCATGCTCAGTGCCACGCCGAGGTTTCCGGACGAGGACTCGACCAGGATCGATTCCGGCGTCAGGACTCCATCCCGCTCAGCGGCCTCCACCATCTCGGTCGCGGCCTTCAACTTGATCGAGCCGGCGAAGTTGAAGCCCTCACACTTCAGGAAGAGCGAGTGCCCGAAGATCGACCGAAGGTCGACATAGAGCTCCTCTTCGTTGAAGGCGTAGGGAACGGATACGACGGGCACGATGGTCTCCTCTGTCTGGAGCAGAGCACTTCCGGAACGTCCATCCGACCGTGGGCGGGCTTCTCGGTCTTGCTGGCGGGAGCCACTGCCCAACCGGGCCGGACGGGGCCCTGCGTCAGCGGTCGCTGTCTCGTACGCCCTGACCTGCGGCGACTTGACCGGCGATCTCTCCTGGGATGGGTTCTGGACAGGCCTCCCGGGCTCCGGGCCGACTCATCCGTAGCGGCTCAGTTCGTGGAAGAAGTCGTCGACGACGTGCAACTCGCCGCGGCGGACCACTTCGTCGTAGACGTCTTTGCCCACTGCGAGGTCGAGCACCCCGAGGCCGAAGGGCGAGAACACCACCGGCCGGTCCGCCGGCACTGTCACGCGCCCGGCCATCACGTCGTCCAACGTGCCGTGCAGGAACTCCCGGTTGCCGGTGAGCTGCTCCGCCAGATGCGGCGAGGTGTCGGCTTTCAGACAGTGCTCGATGTCATCGACGATGTTGGTCGAGGCGAGCAGGATCTCCGGCGCGAGGTCGCGCAGCGACACGTGCAGCACCAGCGGATGGTGTGCGAACCATGACAGGTCGCTGACATGCGGCCGGCCGGCGACGGTGGCGAAGACCACCAGGTCGCTGTGTCGGATCAACTGCTCGGCGCTGTCGTGCACGGTGATCCGGCCGGTGGTCCCCGACTGCTCCAGGTAGCACCGGAAGCCCGCCGCGCTGTCGGCGGACAGGTCGTGCACACCGATCTCGTCGAACGACCAGCCGGTGCCGGCCAGGAAGGTGTGGATGTAACGGGCGATCAGGCCCACCCCGACGAACCCGACACGCGTCGGTCGCGGCCGGTTGCGGCTGAGCCAGTCGGCCGCCGACGCCGCCGACGCGGCCGTCCTGGTGGCGCTGATGATCGAGCTTTCCAGGCAGGCGAACGGGTAGCCGGTGTCGTGGTCGTTGAGGATCAGCACGGCGGAGGCCCTCGGGATGCCGGCCGTCACGTTCTCCGGAAAGCTGGAGATCCATTTCAGGCCGTCCACCCCCACCTCGCCGCCGATCGAGGCGGGCAGCGCGATGATCCGTGAGGACGGGCGGTCGGGGAAGCGCAGGAAGTACGACGGCGGGTTCACCGAATCACCGGCGCCGTGCACCCGGTAGGTGGCCTCGACCAACTCCACGATCTGTTTCTCGCGCCCGTGCAGCGCGCGCTGGACCTGGGCACCGGAGATCACGGCGAACGGGGGCACGGTGACCGGAGCGGACATTGCGGACTTCATGGCGGTGGAACCGATGGTGGTCATCCCGCGGTCACCTCGACGGTCGGCGAGCAGTCGGCCAGACGTATCGGGTCGGCCATGGCGACGAGCACCTCGCGCGGTCCTTCGAAGGGCTCCCTGCTGTGCGCGGTGCGGACATTGTCGACGAGCATCAGGTCGCCGGTCTGCCACGGCTCGCGTGCGGTGTTGGCCTCGTACACGCTGTTGAGCAGCTGCACGACGTCCTCGCCGATCGGGTCGCCGTTGCCGAAGCGGGTGTTGAACGGCAGCCCGTCGGCGCCGTAGACGTCGACCAGGTACTCGCGCACCTCGGGGGCCATCGTCCACTCGTTGAGGAACGCGATCTGGTTGAACCAGCAGCGTCGGCCGGTGACCGGGTGACGCACCACGGCGCTGCGGCGCTGTCTGGTGCGCAGTCCGCCGTCGGGCTGCCACTCGAACGTGATTGCGTTGGCACGGCAGTAGCTCTCGACGGTGCCACGGTCCGCGGTGCCGAACGCCTCGGCGACGGAGGCCCCGATCTCGTCGTTGTAGCTGCGGGTGAGCAGCCAGCCCTCCCGCTCGAACCGCTCGGTCAGGTCGGCGGGCAGCGCATCGAGCACGGTCGGTGAGTCGGCCACCGCGGTTGCCCCGCCGGCGGTGGGCGCGCCGAGGCAGGCGAACATCATCAGGCCGGGGAACTCGAGCGTGTAGCTCAGTTCGTGGTGCATGCACATCGGCTGGTTCGACGGCCACTTCGATGAGGAGTACACGCGGTCGGAGTAGGTCCGTCGGGGCGAGAAGACCTCCTTCTCGGTCATCAGACCGGTGGCCAGTCCCGAGAAGACGGCGCCGGTCCCGTCCACGTCGCGCAGCCCGAGGCCGCGGACCAGGACCGAACCGTGCTCGGCGACGACAGCGCGCAGCGCGTCCCGGTGCTCGGCCGCCCAGCTCGGCGCGTCGCCGGTGGCCTCGGCCCGGAGGAGAGGAGGTTTGCCGGTTCCGAGTTCGACGTCGAGCGGCGACGCCGTGGATATGGAAGACATCTCGGTTCCTTTCAGTTGCCGGTCACGGAGAAGTGAGCAGTTCGGCGGCGCGCAGCACGGCCTGTGCCGCTTCGGCAGGACGGGTACGCAGGAAGTAGTGGCCGCCGTCGGCGAGTTCGTGCAGGTCGACCTGATCGGCGAGGAGCTGCCAGTCGCGATGGCGACGTGGGTACTCCGCGGTGCTCGGATCGTCGGCGGCAACGACCACGGTGACCGGCGCGGACAACTTCGGCACCGGCGGGTTGTCCAGGACGTCGGCGAAATAGCGGTGTGCGGACAGGCAGTCGTGCCGGTAGGCGGCACCGATGCGCTCGGCGTGCTGTGCATCCAGCTCACCGAGCTCGGGGTAACCGCCGCCCGCGCTCAGCATGCCGGTGATCTCGGCGTCGCTGCGCCCGGTCAGCTCTGTGATGCCGGCGCGCCGGTCGGCGGCGTTGCCGAGCAGCTGCGCGCCGAGGAACACCCGCTGGACGTCCACCCCGCGCTCCTGCAGTTTCCTGGCCGTCTCCACGGCCGACGCGGCGCCCGAGGAGTGGCCCCAGAGCAGGACCCTGGTCAGGCCACGCCGGATGATCTCGACGACGACCTGCTCGACCACCTGTGCCATCGGCGCGAACGGCTCGCTCCCGGCGGCCATGTCGTGACCGGGCGGCTCGACCGCGTAGACCGCCGGCCCGCCGCTCGGCAGAGCCCCGGCCATCGGCTGGAAGTTCACCGCGTTGCCGCCGGCGTAGGGGAAGCACACCAGGGCAGCGGTCCGCGTACCGTCCGATTCCGACAGTGACTGAATCAGCCCGGAGTGCCCGGAGCGCAGCGCGGACCTGCCGTCGACCAGCCCGGCCAGATCGGCCAGGACGGGGTGACGGGTGACGTCCTTGAGGGACACCGCACGGTCCAGGGTGATGGCCAGCTTCACTGCCGACAGCGATGTGCCGCCACGGTCGAAGAAGTGGTCCCGCCGTCCGATCTGGTTCTGGGGGATGCCGAGTACCTTCGCCCACGCGGCCGCGAGCTGCTGTTCGGTCGGCGTGTTCGGTGCGCGGTACTCGTCCTGGACGAGGCCGAGTTCTCCGGCGAGCGCCTGCAAGGTCTTCCTGTCGATCTTGCTGTTGGCCGTCAGGGGCAGACTTTCCCGCCAGTGGAAGGCCGACGGGACCATGTAATCGGGCAGCGATTCACCGAGCCGGTCCAGCAGGACGTCTTCCTCGAGTGGCCGCCGACCGGAATAGAACGCCACCAGGTGCTTGCTCTGGTCGGCCCGCTCGGTGACCACCACTGCACCGTCGCGCACACCAGGCACCCGCAACAGGGTGTTCTCGATCTCGCCGATCTCGATCCGGAAGCCACGAATCTTTACCTGCGTGTCCCGGCGGCCGAGGAACTCCAGCTTGCCCTCGGGCTGCCAGCGGCCGTAGTCGCCGCCCCGGTAGAGCCGGGCGCCCGCACGGTGCGGATCGGCCAGGTAGGCCTGCCGGGTGCGCTCGGGGTCGTTGACGTATCCGCGGCCCACGCAGACGCCGGAGAAGACGATCAGACCGGGGGCGCCGAGCGGCACCGGGGTCAGGTGCTCGTCGACGACATAGACGTGCACGTTGTTGACCGCGGGACCCAGCAGGACGCGGTCCCCGTCGGGCACGCGGTCCATGACCTCGTGGTTGGTGTCGTCCGACGTCTCGGTCAGTCCGTAGGCGTTGACCAGCTTGATTCCGGCCTGGGCGGCGAACCAGCGCTGCGTGAGCTCCTTCTTCAGCGCCTCGCCGGTGACCGACACGCACCGCAGGTCCGGCAGCTCGCGGGGGTGCTGCGTCAGATACGACACGACGACGTCCAGGTAGGAGGGTACGACCTGGAGGACGGCGACCCGGCCGTCAACGATCTTGTCGACGAACCGTCGGACGTCCAGGATCACCTCCTGCTCCACCAGCAGGGTCCGGCCCCCGACCAGGAGCCCGGACACCAGTTGCCACAGCGAGATGTCGAAGCACTGGGGTGCGGTCTGGGCGACCACCTGTCCCTCGCCGATCCCCAGGTCGTCGATCTTGGCGTAGAGGTGGTTGAGCATGCCCGCGTGCTCGCACATCGCGCCCTTGGGCTCCCCGGTGGACCCCGAGGTGAAATAGATGTAGGCGAGCTGGTCCGGTGCGACGCGGAGGCCCAGATCGTCGTCGGCATGGTTCTCCTCGTAGGCTGCGCCGACGAGGAGCTTCTGGACCCCGGACAGCGATTCGAGGGCCCGGTCGAGCGTGGAAGTGCTGCCGGGTTCGGTCAGCACGAGCTCGCATGCGGCGCGGGAGAGCATGGTTGCGAGGCGATCGGCCGGGAAATGCGGCTCGATGGGCAGGTACACGCCGCCGGCCTTGAAGACCGCGAGCACGGCGGCCATCCAGTCCAGGTTGCGCTCGGTCACCACCGCGACGACACCCTCGGGGCGAAGCCCCCGCGCCAGCAGGGCCCGTGCCAGCCGGTTGGCACGCGCGTTCAGTTCCCGATACGTCAGCTGCCGCTCTCCGTGGGTCGCCGCGACGGCGTCCGGGTGTGCCGCCACCCGCTGCTCGAACAACTCGTGGAACCGGTGGTCCGGGAGCTCCCGGCGCGGACCGGCGAGCGCCTCGATCTGGAAGCGGAGTTCGTCGGCGGAGAGCAGGCTCTGCCGCTCGTGTTCGGCGTCCGGATCGGCGGAGATCAGTGCGAGCGCGGTGAGGTGGTATGCGGCGATCCTGACGGCGCAGTCCGCGTCGAGCGCGTCGGTCCGGTACCGCAGCCGCAGTGCGAGCCGACCGCGGCGTTGCGAGAATCCCACCCACAGCACGGTGTCATCGGCGAGTTCGCCGCCCGAGCCGTGCGGATCGAACACGGTCTCCATCGACCGTTCGGCCAGGTCCAGTTCGCGCCTGAGCTCATCGACCGGAAAGTCCTTGTGCGCCAGCAGATCTGACGCGACTCGATGGGTGTCCAGCAGCAGTGTCCGCCACGAGGGGGGTTCGGTCGTCAGTCGGCAGGGCAGCGGACGGCTGCCTTCCGCCGTGACGTAACCGGTCGCGACCTCGTGCTCGCCGGACAGCGCGGCGAGCACCTTGGCGTGCGCGGCCAGCAGTACCGAGTCGAGTGGCATCGCCAGGTTCTCGGCCAGCCGGCCCAACGCTGCCACGACGTCGTCCGGGATCGTCGCCTCGTGTTCGCCGACGCCCGTCATCGGATTGAGCGTCCACCGCGGTATTGCGGTGAATTCACCGGCGACGAGCACAGCGCGCCAGAACTCCCGGTCGGCCTGCACGTGCATTCCCATCTGGTCGTCCCTCTCCGTTCACCGTCGCCACCGTGCTGTTCGGCGCCGACAAGGGCGGCGCTGCTACACCTTCTGCGTCAGTGCCTCGGGCTGATAGGGGGCATCTCGCATTTCCGTGGCGGGATTTCCTCCCCAGCGTGCGTGCTGGGGGACTTCCTCGCCTTTCATGAGAAAGGAGTCCGGGGCGAGCTCCGCGCCGTCGCCCATCGTCACGCCGTAGTGGACGTGGGCTCCCACACCGAGGGTGCAGCCGGCGCCGATGGTGCTGCGATCGGACTTGAAGGTGCCGTCCTCCTGCGAGTGGCACTGGATCTTGCTTCCGGCATTGAGCGTGCAGTCGCTTCCGATGGTGGTGAGCGTCCGCTCCGTCAGGTAGCAGCCGTCGTCGAAGACCCTGCTGCCGAGCCGAACCCCCAGCATCCGCCAGATCACGTTCTTGAAAGGGGTGCCGTTGAAGACGTCGAGGTACTTGTCAGGCACCTTCCAGAGGCGCTCGTGCCACCAGAAGTACGGGTCGTAGATGGAACACAACTGCGGTCGCAGCGCGCGGAATGCCGCGATACCGCGCTCCACCAGTACGAAGTAGACCGCGGTGAACCCAAGGCTGAAGACCAGGAACACGGGGATCAGTACATGCCCGTAGGAATCGTACAGATCGGCGTTCGCCAGCCCGAGCATCGTGAGCACGAAGAAATGCAGCCACCGCACGAGCAGGAAGAGGATCATCGAGCGTATGTTGTAGCGGTTCTTTGCGGCGAGGTTGCGGCGCAACTCGTCACCGGCCCGGAGATGGTCGAACCGGGAGTCGCGCTCGACCGACCGGGGAATCTCGAAGCACGGCGAGCCGAGCAGGCCCACCCCCTCCCGCACCTCGCCGTCGAGCGGAACCATCACCTTCGTCGCGAGGAGGCAGTTCTCGCCCGTCTTGGCCCCTGAGGGATAGGCGATGTTGTTCCCGAGGAAGTTGTGTGCCCCGATCGAGGCCCGGGACACCCGGAAGGACGTGCTCGAGAAATCGGCGTTGATGACGGAGAGCCCGTCGGCGACCATCGTTCCACTGCCGACGGAGCACAGATACGGGGACTCGTGCTGCACTTCCGTGCCGAAGTTCGACCCGGTCTGCTCGACCCGGGACAAGTCGTATCCGAGGCCGCGCAAATAGGGGACGATGTAGGAGCTGTCCCCGAACAGCCAGGTGAAGAACTTGATGTTGGTCATGCGCCCGATGGCCCGGTGTACCGAGTAGTGAAACCCGTACAGCGGATAGACCTTGCCCGGTTTGACGGCCAGGTTCAGCAGGCGCGGAACGGTGAACAGGACGGCAAGGCCCACGACGACGAAGCCGAAGAACAGCACGAAGGAAAGGATCAGCGCGTCGATGTAGAGATCCGGCGAGGTGAACCCCAGAACACCCGGGCCCAGCCGGTTGTGCAGCGCCGGAACCAGGGTCACCAGCATGTACGCGCCCCCGACAGCCAGCGGCACGTAGAGGAAGAACAGCTGAAGCACGGTGAGGAGACCGAAGCCGGCCCGACGCAGCGTGCCGCACTTGGCCGGCCCGATCCTCAGGTAGTCGTGCTCCGTGAGCTGTGCCGGTGATCCGTGCCGGCGCTGGCCGTCCGGGACCACCTGGCCGCTGTACAGCGTGGACGTGTGGCCGAGTTGTGCGCCGTCGCCCATCGACGTGTCGATGTCGAGCACGGTCTTCTCGCCGATGAACACGTCCCGGCCGAGGTTGACCCTGCCGGTCCGGATACGGCCGGCGTGTGCCCGGTAGCAGAGGAAGAACGAGTCTTTGCGGATCACCGTGCCGGCGCCGATCGTCAGCAGGTCGGTGCAGACCGGAACGTTGCGGGAGAGGATCGTGACTCCCTTGCCGATCCGCGCGCCCAGGGCACGCAGGTAGAGCACGTACAGGGGATTGCCGACGAAGAAAATCATCGGATTGGCGTGGATCAGCACCTTGACGGTCCAGAAGCGCAGATACGTCAGACCCCAGACCGGGAACTCGCGTGATTTCCACCGGCCGATGAGGAGCCATTTGGCCACGATCGGGAAGGTGCACAGGCCGACGAAGCCGACGCCACCGAAGACGAACGATCGCAGGTAGATGCCGATCACATCCGAGCCGGAGGAGACCCATGCATAGCCTCGGTCGGCAAAAAGTCCGGCGAGGAAGGAATATCCCAGGAAAAGCAGGAACTGCAGCGTTCCACAGAGGACGTACCGGACCGTTCCGGCAGGGGGAACCACCTCGGTCGACACCGGGACCTGCGGCTCGGCAGGGGTGGGTGCGGCGTCCGCGATTTCCGTCGCCAGGCTTCGGATCGTGGGGTGCCGGTAGATGTCCTTCATCGACGCCGAGGGGAGGTCCGTCCTTTTCCTGACCCGTGCGCAGAAATGAGCCATCACCAACGAGTTGGCGCCGAGTTCATCGAAGAAATGGCTGTCGACCGAAACTCTCTCGACGCCCATGACGTCAGCCAGCAATTCGGCGAGGTTCGTCTCGATGCCGGTACTCGGGCCGGTGCACCTGCGCTCGTCGATCGCAGATTCATCCGACCCGGGCGTCAGGACGTCGACGGATTTCTCCTCCATGCGAGCTCCTTGAGAAACATTCGAGCGCCATCGGTCACGATGGTCGGCGCCCCGACACTCGCGCTTTTCGATGGCCGGAGCGAGCAATCCGGAATTCCGAGGTCGGGATCTGTTGTCCAGTTCCCAAACCGCTGCCCAGTCTCTGCTGCTCACCGTCGGGCTGCCACTCGAACTCGATCACGTCGGCGCGGCTGCGACTCTCGGCGGCGCCCGGGGGTCCTCGCTGCCAGAGGCCCGGCGTCGGGAGAGCGGAGCACTCGCCGCCCGATTTCATTCCTCATGCACGATCCGGCCCGATACGACGGCGATGAGCTGCACACGGCTCTCGCCCTACTGCATACGAGTGGCGTGGGCCCGATCCGGGACGGGGCGGCGCCGGTGGCGGGCGGCGGAGTGCCCGGCAGGTCGGGGCTGCCCGAAAGTCACGGATGTGCCGGGCCTTGAATCCCCGGCGTTCGGGGATCCCGGCCTCGGCTGGGACGAGCGCTGCGTCAGGCTGGGTATGCGTGCGTCTGTGCGGCCTTGACCGCGGCCCAGACCGGGGCTCCCGGATGGAGGTCGAGTTCGGCTGCGGCGACCGTGGTCAGGTCGGCAGCGAGGGGGAGCTCGCCGGTGAGGTCCGCGCGGATCTGGTCGCCGTGCGTTTCGAGTCCGGTGACCTCGCAGTGCCACAGATTGCGGGCGCTGGACCCGGTGGGCCGGTCGCGATGGAGGGTGACTGCGCCGGGCGGGAACGCGACGAAGGCGGGGCCGGTGAGATCCTCGGTGGTGGTGATCGCCGGGCCCGGGTCGAGCTGCACGGTGTGCCCCTCGGCCAGTCCCTTGTAGAGGTTCAGGCCGACCAGTTGGGCGATGTAGTCGGTACGTGGACGGCGGGCGATGTCGGAAGGGGTGCCCTCCTGGACGACCCGGCCGTGCTCGATGACGACCAGCCGGTCGGCCAGCACCATGGCGTCCAGCGGATCGTGCGTGACCAGCACGGCGACTGCCTCGAAGTCGGCGAGGTGGCGGCGGAGTTGGGCGCGTACATCGAGGCGGGTGCGGGCGTCGAGCGCGGCCAGTGGTTCGTCGAGCAGCAGCAGGCGGGGGTGGGTGGCCAGAGCGCGGGCGAGGGCGACGCGCTGGGCCTGGCCGCCGGAGAGCCGGCGGGGTTTGGCGCCGGCGTGGTCGGCGAGGCCCATGCGGTCCAGCCACTCGGCGGCCTGTGCGCGTGCCTCTGCCTTGGACGCGCCCTGACAGCGGGGGCCGAATGCGATGTTGTCGAGGGCGGAGAGGTGCGGGAAGAGCAGGTAGTCCTGGAAGACGACGCCGACCGGACGGGACTCGGGCGGCGTACGGTCCAGTGCGACGCCGTCGAGACGCAGATGACCGCCGGTGAGTGGGGTGAGACCTGCGAGCGCGCGCAGGGCGGTGGTCTTGCCCGCGCCGTTGGGCCCGAGGAGGGCCACGACGTCGCCGGGCGCGGCCGTCAGCGCCACGTCGAGGTGGAAGGCGCCGTGGTTGACGACCAGACGGGCGTCCAGGCCCGCGGCGGACGCGTCCGTGGTGGGGAGGCTGCCCGTGGCGTCATCGATGTCCGTCATGAGGGGTTCGTCCAGCGGTTGCGCGGTGGGGGAACAGGAATCGAAGCGCCGGCGGTCCGGCGCCTCGGCGATTCCGGGCGGACTGCGAGCGGCTCACGGGCGGTTCGGGTCATGAGGCCGTCATCCAACGGTCCCGCAGTCCGGCCAGGACCGCGATCGACACGGCGAGCAGGACCAGGCTCAGCGCGATGGCGGCGGCCGGGTCGTTCTGGAGGGCGAGGTAGACGGCCAGCGGCATGGTCTGCGTACGGCCGGGAAAGTTGCCCGCGAAGGTGATCGTCGCGCCGAACTCGCCGAGCGCGCGGGCCCATGCCAGCACGGCACCCGCTGCGATGCCCGGCGCGACAAGCGGCAGGGTGACCCGGCGGAACGCGGTGAAGCGGGAGGCGCCCAGCGTGGTGGCGGCCTCCTCGTACCGGGGATCGGCCGCCCGTAGGGTGCCCTCCACGCTGATGACGAGAAACGGCATCGCCACGAATGCCTCCGCGACAACCACTCCCGCCGTCGTGAACGGCAGCGTGATCCCGAAGGCCGAGTCCAGCCACTGCCCCACGACACCGTTGCGCCCCAGCGCCAGCAGCAGTGCCACACCACCCACCACGGGCGGCAGGACGAGCGGCAGCGTCACCAGGGCCCGTACGAAACCGCGCCCCGGGAAGTCCGTGCGCGCGAGAAGCCAGGCCAGCGGCACGCCCAGCACCAGGCTCACCGCGGTCGCAGCGGTCGCGCACACCAGGGACAACTGAAGGGCCTGCCACACCTCCGTGCTGGTCAGCTGGTCCGGCAGGCTGCGCCAGGGAGCCCGTACGAGAAGGGCGATCAGTGGCAGCAACAGAAACGCCAGGCCGACGAGCGCGGGCAGCAGAAGAGGCAGAGGCACCCTGCCCCGGGCGTCCGCCCGCACGCGCCGGCGCCGCGGCCCGCCCCTGCGGGCCTTGCCACCCGCGAGGAGCTCGTCCGCGGCGCCGGACCTGTCCAGCGCGGTCACGGCTTGAGGAACCCGGCCGCCGTCAGGACCTTCTGGCCCTCGGCGGACTGCACCAGCGCGATGAACGCCTTCGCCGCGTCGGCGTTGGGCGCGTCCTTGAGCAGCGTGATCGGGTAGTCGTTGATGGCCCCGGTGGACTCGGGGAACTCCACGCCCTCCACCCTGTCACCCGCCGCCTTCACATCGGTCCTGTAGACCACGGCGGCGTCCGCCTCCTTCAGTTCCACCTTGGTCAGGGCGCTCTTGACGTCCTGCTCGTACGAGACCGGGGTGAGCTCGAGCCTGCTGGCCTCCAGCGCCTTCTGCGCGGCCGCCCCGCACGGCACCGTCTTGTCGCACAGCACGACCTTGAGGCCGGACTTGGTGAGGTCCTTGAGGGAGGAGACCTTGTCGGGGTTGCCCGGCAGGGTCGCGATCTCCAGCTGGTTGCGCACGAAGGTGGACGGCGTGCCGACCGCGTCCTTCGCGTCGGTGACGATCGCCATCGTCTTCGGGCTGGCGGCGGCGAAGACGTCGGCCGGGGCGCCGCCGGTGATGCTGGCGGCGAGGGTGTCGCTGCCGCCGAAGTTGAAGGTGACCTTCGTACCCGGATGGGTCTTCTCGAACCCCTTGCCCAGGGTCGTGAAGCTCTCCTTGAGCGAGGCGGCGGCGAAGACGGTCACCGTGCCGGAGAGCTTCTTCGACGAGTCCGCGGACGCCGAGGAGTCCGGCTCGGCCGAGGAGTTGTCGGACGAGGAGCAGGCGCTCAGTGCCAGCAGCGCAGCGGCGCCTGCTCCGGCCATCTGCAGGGTCCGGCGGGTCCGGCGTGCGGAACGGGTCATCACGGGGTCTACTCCCTCTGGTTTCTTCCGGAAGAGTCCGTCGGACTCTTCCGCGGCCTCTCGACGACCCATCGGGTCGACTTGATCACGGCAACCGCCGGAGCATCAGGCTCCGGCGCCAGTTCCTCATCCGGGTCCCGGTTGAGGACGGACACCACCCGGAACGGCCCGGGCTGGATCCCCACCCGCGCCGACACCTCTCCGAGGTTCCGTTGTCCGTCCGCTCGGCGCGGTGCAACTCCCGGGCGCAGGAAGCCGGTTCCGGCCTGTGGATCATCCGTCGGCCCAGCTCGTCACGCTCGGCCTGCAAGGGTCCGCCCCGACCCGGCGCCGCGGTGTGCCGACGCTCGCATCGAGGCGGCTGCTTCCCCGACCCGGTAGGTGCATGTGCAGATCATACTGCCGCAGATGCAAGCTGGAAGTCTTCTGTGTCATCGCATGAGCTGGACTGTCTGGAGATGATGGTGGGCATGTGCGTTTATACGGGACTGCTGCCCGGGTATCGACATCCGGGAGGTGGTAGCCCGTGAGTCGTTCCCTTCCGGCCGTCGACCCGGTGGCAGAGGTCGCCCTGTCCGGCGACCTCGCGCGGCCGGCCCGGCTGTCGGTGCCCGACCTGCTCGCCTGGCCCCAGCACCGGGTACAGGTGAGCTTCGAGTGCGCCACCAGCGGAATCCAGCACCATTGCTTCGCAGGTCCGCTGCTGCACGATGTCCTGTCCGATGCCGGCCCCGCCTTCGACCCCACCCGACGCAAGGACCGCCTGCGCTTCCTGATCGCCGTGACGGGCGCGGACGGCCACCACGCCGTCCTGTCCTGGGCGGAGATCGACCCCGACTTCGGCCGTGCGTCCGTCCTGCTCGCGGCCAGCGTCGACGACACCCCGCTCGACGGGGCCGGCCCGCAGCTCGTGCTGCCACAGGACCGCTGCGGCGCCCGGCACATCAGCGGCATCAGCGCGATACGCGTGGACGGCGGCTACACGGCGTGGACGTGACACCGGCGAGGCGAACCCGGTGGGGCTTCGACAGTTCCATGAGGGGCTGCTCGCTCTCGGCTGACGCGCAGCCGCCACGCCCACCGCATCCGGGGCCGGCCACACCCGGTCGCGGGTCGGCGAAAGCTCCGTGAAGCGCACGCCGGTGGCGTCCCGCAGGGCCAGGCGGACCGCATGGCCCTGTACGACCGGGAGGGCTCGAGCGGGTGCCGGCCTTTCGTCCGCCGCAGCCGGCGCGGCGCCGCACGGTGACCTCGTCACCGTCGACGCACTGCCGGGCGCGCTCCCACCCGGTGGACGCGTGGCCTCCGGCCGCCGTCCGTACGTGTCCGCTCAGGTGCGGTCGATGTGCACGCTGGTCGACTTCACGCGGGCGGTGGCCTCCACGCCGACCTCCAGGCCCAGTTCCTCCACGGCCTCCCGGGTCAGCAACGAGACCAGCCGGTGCGGCCCGGCCTGGATCTCCACCTGGGCCGCGACATCGCCGAGCTTGACGGCGGTGACGATGCCTGGAAAGGCGTTGCGGACAGAGGTGTACGAGGCGTCCTCCTCGCCACCACCGGTCCTGGCGACCTCGATCGAGAAGGCGGCCAGATCCCTGCCGTCGATGAGCCGGCGTCCACTCTTGTCCCGATGCGTGGCCACCCGGCCTGCATCCGCCCACCGCCGCGCGGTGTCCGGGCTCACGCCCAACAGACGGGCCGCCTGCCCGATTGTGTAGGATTGCATAAGCGTCAAGATAGTTACATATTCCTTGCATATGCAAGCTCTTAGCCGTGATGGCGTTGGCATGCGCCGCACCCCTTGAGTGGGCTGCGGCCGCCCGGCCCCGGTGGGAATGCGGTCGCGAAAGTCTAGTAGGGCTTTGCCGGACGGCGCCGTACGCGGGGCTGCCTCGGGGAGGGGTGTCGGCGGGTGGGGCAGGCGCCGGTCCCGGGCTCCGCACTCGGTGCGCGGCCGGGCGCCGTGCCGAGGGCCTTGACCGCCGGGCCACGACGTGACAGCACCCCGGCGGACCCGGCCCGTCGGCCCCACCTCTCCAGGGCCGGGTCGCAGTCCATTCCGTGAGGCGCGCCATGAAGTGCGTCACAGTGCTGTACGTGGACCGGGTCGGTCATCGGGGCTCCGGCGCCCGCAACGCCCCACCTCTGTCGGCCGATCCGAGGGTTCCTCGCCGATGGGCCGGGCGCTACGTCGCCCCAGAGCAACTTAGGTCACCCTTCCCCGTTGCTGTGGTCGCCTGGTACATGTGGGATTCCATCAGCGCATCGGAAGTATCGCCATGAACAAGGAAGATCCCACCGATCTCATACCCTTCACGATCGATCTGACCTCGGACGAAGCCCGGCGTCGGGCCGAGGTCATGGCCGCACTCGGGCCCGACTGGGACCCGGTCGCCGTTCTCCAGGGCGAGGACGAGGCGTACGCACTGCTCTACTCGGGCCTGGACGCCGAGCAGCAGCGCACCTACGACCTGCTGGTGGCTGCCGGTGTCCTGCCGGGAAAGGAGCCGGGCCGTGAGGCTGCCCATTGACCCACAGGCGGACGTGGCCCGCCGTGCCTGGATGGCCTGCCCCGTCTGCGACGACGCCCGCCATTGCGGGACCTGCGCAGACCGCCGTAACTGCGCTGATCACTGGCGCTACTTGATATCCACCAAGGGGCCGGTCGTTCACCTTCAGTGTCCGCAGTGCACGCACATGTGGTCGGTGAACACGCGGCCCGACGTCACCTGCCGCGACGACAGCACCCCCGGCTTCTGACCGACGGCGGGCCGGGCGAAAGGTCGCAGCTCATGCCACCGGCCGCCTGATCACAGGTCGGCGGGGCCTTTCCACCGGACGAAGGCATCGGTGCTCGGCCGGAGTCCGGAGAACCGTCCCGACGGGGGAGCGCTCCCGGAGCAATCGACGGACGTCCGCCTCGAATCACCTCGGCGTGGTGGGCGGCGAGCTCATCCCTCCGGCAAGCGTCCTCGATCGCGACGAAACGGGCGGCGAGCATGCTTGGGGCGAAGTGGCCGTGGAGCTGCCCCAGAACCTGGATCGCGGTGCGGGCACCGATCTGGCGCTCCGTCAGCGCGAGGTCGAGCGCGGCTTCCTTCGCGTCGCGAAGGCGGCGGTGCCCGTACGCGAACAGCAGCCGGGTCGACGCGCCGTCGGGGTCGCCGGAGTTCCGTTGTCGATGGGGCCCGGGAGCGGTGCGACCGGGGTACGTGGCCATGGCGACGGCAACGGACCTCGGTATCCGTCCATGCGAGAACGGCAGGCGGATCCGGGCAGGAAAATCTGGAACAAGGCAATCCCGCAAGCGCTCTGGAGCGTATCCCGTCTGGAAGCCTCTTCAGGAGGGAAGCTCATGGCGATCTTCAGTCACCTCATCCCCGCGAAATACCGTAACGACAAGAGGGACATGACGTCGAGGAACTTCGACGACCACGGATTCGACGATCACGGATTCGACGACCACGGAAGGGATCACGGTCGCCATCGTCGTCACTCCCACCACGGTCACCACTGGTGACTGCACAGGACGGCTGAGCGGGCCGGGGCTCCTGGACCGTTCAGCCGACGATCTTGAGGAACGCGTCCATGAGACGTGTCTCGCTCCATGTTCTGCGGCGGCTGCTGGCGGTGGCCGATGATCCCGACGCGGTCGTCGCCGCCGCGCCGCCGGTCGCCCCGCGTGACGCGTTCCGTCGCTTCTGGCCCTGCACACGCGGTGGCCGGCGCTTCCTCATTCCGATACTCGTCTTCAGCGTGATCGGACCCGTCGTCGACGCGGCCGAGATCTGGCTCTTCAAGATCGTGGTGGACGACGTCCTCGTTCCGCGCGATCTGCGTCCCTTTCTCTGGATCGCCCTGGCATACACAGGACTCGTCATCGGCTCCGGCGTTCTGGGGTTCGCCGACGACGTGACGTCCACCTGGGTCAGCGAGCGCTTCCTGCTGGCCCTGCGGTCGGATGTGTTCCGGCACGTCCAGGGCCTCTCGCTCGGGTTCTTCGAACGACGGCGGCTGGGGGACGTGCTGTCGCGTATCACGGGCGATGTCGACGCGGTCGAGACGTTTCTGCTCTCGGGGGTGGCGGACGGCCTCTACTACGTGATCCGGCTGGGCGTCTTCCTGGGGCTGCTGTTCTACCTGAGGTGGGATCTGACCATCCTCGCGCTCGTCATCGTGCCGCTTTTCTGGTGCGCGGCCCGCCGCTTCTCCCGGCTGATCAAGGCCGCATCGCGGGAGTGGCGGCGGCGCAGCGGTTCGATCAGCGCGATCGCCGAGGAGTCGCTCGGCAACATCGCGCTGGTGCAGGCGTACAACCGGCAGGAGACCGAGGAAGACCGGTTCGCACGTGAGAGCGTGGGAAAGTTCCGCGCGGCGATGGCCTCGGCACGCATCCATGCTGTCTACAGCCCCATCGTCGAGGTCATCGAACTGACCGGCGCGCTGGCCGTCATGGGCCTGGGCACATGGAAGCTGGCCCAGGGGCAGCTCACGCTGGGCGGGCTGCTGGTCTTCCTCGCGCTGCTGAGCAGCCTCTACAGTCCGATCCGCGGTCTGTCCCACCTCACCAACACGTTTTACGCGGCGTCCGCCTCCGCCGAGCGGATCATCGAGTTGCTCGACCAGCGCCCCCAAGTCGTCGAAGCCGCCGATGCCCGGAGGGTCGGGCGGGCACGGGGCGACATCGAATTCCGGGGCGTCTCCTTCCGCTATCCGGGTACGTCCCGGTGGGCGCTGTCCGATGTGTCGTTCCATGTGACGCCCGGCACGACGCTGGCGCTGGTCGGTGCGAGCGGTGCCGGAAAATCCACGGTCGGGAAACTGCAACTGCGCTTCTACGATCCGGATCAGGGGTCAGTCCTCCTCGACGGCACCGACCTCAGGGACCTGCAGCTGTCCGAGCTGCGCGAGAACGTCGCGGTGGTACTGCAGGAGACGCTCGTGTTCCACGGCACCGTACGGGAGAACATCGCCTACGGCCGCCCGGACGCGGCAGAGGCGGACATCGTCGCGGCGGCGCGCGCCGCCGACGCCCATGACTTCATCCAGCTGCTTCCCGAGGGTTACGACACCGTGGTGGGTCAGCGCGGCCGCACGCTGTCCGGCGGCCAGGCCCAGCGACTCGCGATCGCCCGCGCGATGATCAGGGACGCGCCCGTACTGATCCTGGACGAACCGACCACCGGCCTGGACACCCAGTCGGGCCGCCGGATCATGGAGCCGCTGCGCCGACTCATGGCCGGGCGGACCACCATCGTCATCTCGCACAATCTGATCACCACCCACGACGCCACCTCCACCGTGGTGTTGGACGGCGGCCGGGTCGTCGAACGCGGCACGCACGAGGACCTGCTCCTGCGCGACGGGGCCTACGCCCGGCTTCACCGGCTGAACGGAGTGACCGTCCCGGCCCTCTCGGTCTCCCCACCCGCTCGGAAGGTTCTCTCATGAGCCGCGTCATGTCCCGACCGGTTCCGCCCCTCGCGCCCGGAACGATCCCCGCGCCGGGGTACGAGGTCCTGGCGCACCTGGCCCGGACCGGCTGGCTCGACCTCTACGACGCCTGGAGCGAGGAGCGGGACTGCCGATGCGTCGTGAAGGTCCTGCGCCCCGACCACCGCCACGAGGAGCAGCTGCGCGACCGGCTGCTGCGAGAGGGTCGTTGGCTCCGGACATTCACCCATCCGCACCTGGTCCGCGCTTACGAGACCTTCGAGTCGCCCGAGCCGCTCGTGGTGATGGAAACGCTGACGGGCGAAACGCTGGCCCACCTCATCGGCCGGTTGCGCCGCCGGCCGGCCGCCGCGGACGTGGCCCTTCTCGGCGTGCACCTGTGTTCCGCGATGCACTACCTCCACGGTCATGGCCTGTTGCACCTGGACCTCAAGCCGGCCAATGTCGTCGTCGACTGCGGGCACACCAAAGTGCTCGACCTGAGCGTCGCACGACCGCCCGGAAGCGTACCTCCGGGCATCGGCACCTTCCGCTACATGGCTCCCGAACAGGCGCGTGGCGGGCCGCTGTCGGCCGCGGCCGACGTGTGGGGCATCGGCGCAACGCTGTACGAAGTCGCCGTAGGCCACGTGCCGTTCGACATCGGCGTCACCACGGACGGGACCGACGACAGCGACGACACGGGCGGCGAGGACGACTGGTATCCGCAGCTTGAGGAACCTGCTCGGCCCATCCGGTCCCGCCGGCGCCTCCCGCGTGATCTCGCCACGGCCATCGACAGCTGCCTGCGGCCCGATCCGGCTGCCAGGCCCACGATTTCCGAACTCGCCGCCGCCCTCGACGCGGCGCTGCCCCAGCCGCGACGCCACATCGCTGGGCCGGAGGACGACTGACACGGCAGGCGGCCGCTTGCGATGATGCCGAGTCGGTCGATGAACGGGGCGGGCGATGTGCGAGGCAGGAGACCGGGACGTCAGAGGTCGACGGGTTCGCGGATGAGCGGAAAGGGGAGGCGCCCCTCGGGGCGTGTCCGAGAGGCGCCACGGCGGACGGCCGGCCAAGGGACGGGAGAACCGTCAGGTCCAGAGTCGGTATGTCACCGTTCTCGGCATCCCCGACGGCCTGCTGTCGGTGAAGACGAGATGGAGCTGGGTGTAGTGCCGCTGGTGAGGATGCTTCTTCAGCGGCTCCGAGCGGTCGAGCCTGACGGTCACGGGATGGGAGTGGAACGTGCCGGCGGCGCAGAACGGCCGGCAGTCGTTCACTACGTTGAGCCCGCGGCCCGTGGCGAAATTGGGTTTCCAGGCCGACCACCGGAGCCCGGTGAGGATGCTGTTGCCATCCCCGCAGGCGATCAAGAACTCGTTCGGGCGTACTTGAGGATGCGAGAAGCAGTCGACGATCACGACGTCGGAGGGTGACCGTGTCTTTGTGGAAGCGGATGCCGGTGCGATCGCTGTTGCGAGCGACGCCGCGGCACAGATCAATACCGCTGCCTTCAGCTTGTGTCTCTGCATGTCCGCTCCCAGCCGTCTCTCTCCGAGCCCATCTGGCCTTAGCCGTACGCCTGGTCCGCCCCGGGGCGCGATCTGCGGATCCGGAGCAGATGCCGGACGGTGCTGCTGGCCCCTTCGCAAGGGTTGTTCCGATATCGACGCTACGGCCGCGTTCAGGGACGCACCACCCGCGCAGGTAACAACTTCGCAAAATGGAAGAAATATGAACATCTTCTCGCACGCGAGCGGAGTCCACGAAGGCCTCGGAGGTGGCGGATCGGAGCTGTGTCCCGTCTACGGCAACCGCGCAGGCGGAGCCTTCATACGGGGAGCTTCCCGGGATCCCAGATCCGCAACCCGCCCGGCGCCGCTCTCCCTGAGCCAGGCCAGAAAGGTGAGAACGAAGATGCCTTCCACCACCAAGGACAGGACGCCGTACGGCGGCTCCCAGCCGGCTTCGCGATAGTCCGGCAGCCCGACGGTGCGGGACAGCAGGAATCCGATGATCATGCCGATGCTGGTGATTGCCCCGATCAGCCATGCGCCGAACGGTTGCCTCTGAAGGGCGAGTGCTGCGGCGACGGCGAGCATGACCACGCTGCCGACCAGGAACAGAATGCCGATGTAGGGCATCTCCCTCAGGTGGGAAGGAACCAGCGAGAGGTGGATCACCGCGTTGGCCAGGGCGCAGAACGCTGCGGTCCCACGCAGTGCGAGGTGGGTCGTGCGAGACGTCATCACGACTCCAGGGGTCCGAGGCGGCCGACGCCGCCGTGCTTCTGACAGGGGCTGCGGACCGGGGCCACGCCGGGGCGTTGCCGGTGCCCGCCGAGCCTTCCGGTCCTGGGACCGGTCGGCCACTGTCGTTCGTAGGAGCGTGCCTTTCTTACCTACGGTGCTGCCGGGCCAAGGGTTCATGATCGGCCCGGTCCGGGTGGGCCGGCGCGGCGTGTTCGCGCCAGGAGGCTGTGGTACCTGGCCGGCGACCCGGGTTCCGCCCCAGTTCTTCGGCAGCGCCGAGGGCCGTCGGGCGGAGGCAATCCCTGGGGGCTCGTGTTACGTAGGGAGTATGCGCAGGATTGGCATTCCCCTGGAGCGGGTGCCCGACGAAGCGCTGCTGGCCGGCCTCATGACCGGCGATCCCGAGATCGCCGTGGCCTTCGTTCGGCGGTTCCAGCGCCGGGTTTTCGGCGTGGCCGTCGCTGTGGTCGGAGACGTCCAGCTCGCCGAGGACATCGCTCAGCAGACCTTCGAGCGCGCCTGCCGACACGCTCAGGTCTACGACCCGCGCCGGGGATCGGTGCCCACCTGGCTGGCGGCCATCGCGCATAACCTTGCGATTGACGCCGTACGCGCCCGCAAGGCCACTCCAGTCGACCCCGCAGACCTGGAGAACATGATGGAGACCGTCACCAGCACGCCGGAGCGGCAGGCGCTCTCCGCCGAAACCGCAGCGGAACTGCATCGAGCGGTTGCCGCGCTGCCGCGCGATCAGGCACGTGCGTTGGTGATGGCCGGCATCTACGGGATGACGGCTCAGCAGGTCGCCGATTTCGAGAAGATCCCGCTCGGTACCGCCAAGACCCGGATCAGGGCAGCCATGGGCAAGCTCCGCGCATCCCTCGCGACCAAGCAGGCGGACCACGATGACTGAAACCCGTGGATTCACCTGTGAGCAGCTCCGCGAGATCGGTGCCGAGCTGGCGCTCGGCGTTCTGCCCGCCAAGGAGCGGGCCGGGGCGATGGACCACCTGGAGCACTGTCCCGCCTGCCGCGAATACGTCCACGAGCTGGTGGCCACGGCGGACGCGCTGCTGGATCTTGTCCCGGGAAGCGAACCGCCGGTCGGCTTCGAGGACAGGGTGATGGACCGGCTGGGACTGTCTTCCGGGCGACGGCCGCTCCGGCGCGTACGGTGGCGGCGCTTCGCCCTCGCCGCAGCGGCAGCCGCGGCGGGCCTTGCCCTTGTCGGTGGCGGGGGTTGGGTGCTCGGCGCATCCGTCGGCCGTCCGGCTCCGGTCGCGCCGATCGTCTCTCCGGTGCAGTCGCACCTGCTCACCGCCCCACTCACCTACAGGGGCGAAGCGCGCGGGCAGATTTTCCTCTACACCGGAGCCTCGCCCTGGCTGTACATGACGGTGAAGGCCGACGGGCACTCCGGCACCGTCCGGTGCCAGCTTCAGCGGGCGGACGGCTCCACCGTCCAGGTCGGTACCTTCACCCTCAGCAAGGACGGTTACGGCGCCTGGGGTGCGCCCTACTCCGCCGGCGCGGCGCCGGTCACCGGCGTCCACCTGCTCGCCGCTGACGGCTCCGTGGTCGCCGCCGCCACCTTCGGACAGTCCTACCACTGAGCAGGGGATGTACTGCCACGGACCGCGAGCAGACCCTCGGTGGCCGTCAACCTGTCTGTCCCAGCCGCGCCGCCGTCTCGATGCGTCGGAGCGGACGCGCACCTTGGGGAAATACCCTCGGGGTATCTCCTTCCGAAGTTCGGCGAATCGCCTCCGTGTGCGGACCGGCCGGAGGTCTAAGCGGTCGCGTACACGCGGCTCGCGAACTCGGCGATCTGTTCGTCGCGCAGGTTCTTCGCGAGATTGGCCTCCGTGATCATGCCGACCAGGCGGTGGCCGCTCTGGACGTCGATCACCGGCAGCCGCTTGATCTGATGTTCCTCCATGGTCGTCAGAACCTCGGAGGCATCCGCTGCGGCATCGATCCAGTGGACCTTGGCACTGAGGGACCCGGCCTGCACGGTCGCCGGGTCGACGCCCTCGGCGCAGCACGTGATGACGATGTCGCGGTCGGTGATCAAGCCGGTGAGCCTGTTGTTGTCGCCGCAGATGGGCAGGCAACCGACGTTGAGATCGCGCATCATTTTCGCCACGTCCAACAGTGACTGGTGCGCACCGACGCACTGCACGCCACTGGACATGATGTCTCGCGCTAGCAGCTTGGCAGCCATGATTTCCTCCGTCCTCGACAGCGTTGCCCCTCCGTCATCGATCACAACACGAATGGCTCAGCGTCGCTCCCCGGATGCGACGGCGAAGTAGCGGATCCCGAATCGGCCGCGACCGGGCGCGGATCCAGGCGCTCGTGCAACCCTTCACGTGCCGTCGCCCGTGAGTGCCGGCCCGGCGGCTGTGCGGCGCGGTCGACATCCGGACCGCCGGCCGCTACGGCTCCACGTGGCCGAATCCCACCTCGAAGCGCTCGACCGAGACAACCCGTTGGCCTTCCCTGTGGGCGACTTCCTCGCGGAGCCGGGTGGCCCGGTCCTCGCTGGCCTGCATGGCCTGCTCGTCGTCCCACAGAGTCAGGGACGCGGCCTTCCCGGAGGCCCGGTTGACGAGGTAGTACACGCCCCGGAAGCCGGAAACTTCCCGGATCTGCGCGAGAATCGCTTCCCAGTTCGCGGTCAGGTCTCCCTCCGCAGGAACGGGTGAACCCTGATAGGTGCTCAGCCTCGCGAACATGGCTGCCACCCCTTTCCTGGCCGGCTGCCGGTCGGGAGGACAAGCAGCCTCAGATCCAGCGTGCTCCGGCAGGCCGCACGCCGCATGCCGGAGCACGCTGCCACGCGTCCACTGACCCGTGCGGGGATGGTTCGTGCTGTGCGAGATGTATGCCCGACTTTGTACCGGCAGTGACGGCATGCCCGACGCCCCTCGGGAGGGGCGTGCTTCCCGGGCCCGGGGCCGCGTCTCGTTGCGCCCTTACCCCTGCGCCTGTGCTCCCGACCCACCCGCACGGGGGGTGTGCGCACCAACCCCTCTCCTGCCTCCGGAAGGTTGCGCAGCAAGCGTCCTGATGGTGCGTCAGGTGATGGAGCGTTCCGCACCGGCGGGAACGCCGGAGGGGGGTGGCGTCGCATCTGGGTGCGCCGCGGGGAGGAAGGGGGCCGGTCGAGGCGGACGCGGAGGGGGCGGCGGGCGGTCGGTGCGTTCGGCACCGACGAGGGCGAGGCTCCGGTCACCCTCGGTGTGTGCGCGCTGACGATCGGGTCGGCTTGGAGGGTGGCTGTGGCATCGGCGGCGATGCGGGTTCGATGCCCGCCTGCCGACGGCCGGGCCTGACCTGCGCCTCCTGGCCCGGTCTCACTATGTAGTCCAACTTGACATTAGTTCGCCTTATGGAAGATAAAGAAGGTCCTTTGGGCTGAACCTCACACAGTGTGACATTCGACGTGTGGCAGCCAACGATCGTCTACGTGAATGAGTAAAGCCGTGTCCCACGCCGCCGTCCCGGATCAGCCGACCGACCCCGCCGCGGACTGGGAGGCATGGCGCGCCGAGCGGCGCCGCTCGGTCACTTCGCCCGCGGGGAACCTCGCTCTCGTCGAGACCCGCTGGGCCCCTGCCGGTGAGCGCCCCGACCTCGATGCGGCCCGTGCCGGACAGCCGGAGACTGTGACCGTCACCACAGTCGAGCGCACCGACTTCGTCACCGGCGACCCCGAGCACGGCCTGCGCTTCTGGGACGCGCAGTCGCCCGCGATCCAGAACTTCGAGCGCACCGACGTCTTCCCGTACGACCCGGCCTGGGTGCTGGAGGCCTCGTACACCCCGGTGCCCGGTGCCCGGCGGGTGGGGTTCGAGCACATCCGGGACAACGGTGGTACCCGTGACCTCGCCGTGCCGGGAGACATCGTGCTCACCCTGGACGGCCGGGACTACACGCTGAGCGCCTTCGACGACGACGGGACCCTGCTGCTCGTCTTCGGCGACCCCACCAACGGCGACACCACGTACGGCGCCGGGCGCTTCCTCTTCGTCACCCACATCGGCGAGGGCCGCGTCCTTCTCGACTTCAACCGCGCCTTCGTGCCGCCCTGCGGATTCTCCGACCAGTACAACTGTCCGATGCCGCCGCGGCAGAACCGTTTCCACCTGCCCGTCGAGGCCGGCGAGAAGCGCCCCGTCTTCCGCGACGGCTTCCCCGCGCAGCACTGACCGACCCCCGCACTCCCGCATCGCAGCACGAAAGCGCGTACTCCTCATGAGCATCAAGAAGACCTCCCTGTACGGCGGCGCCACCGCCGCTGCCCTCGCCCTGACCCTCACCGCCTGCGGCGGGGGCTCCAACGGCGGCGGGGGCGCCGCCGGAGGGGCGTACGACAAGAACGCCACGGTCAACATCGGTTCGCTCTACGAGCCGCAGAATCTCGACAACACCGCCGGCGGCGGTCAGGGCGTCACCGAGGCGCTCAACGGCAATGTGTACGAAGGGTTGTTCAAGCTCACCGACGACGGCAAGGTCGAGAACCTGCTCGCCCAGGACTACAAGGTCAGTGGCGACGGACTCACGTACACCTTCACCCTGCGCAACGGCGTGAAGTTCCACAGCGGCAAGGAGCTCACCAGCCAGGACGTCAAGTACAGCCTGGAGAAGGTGATCGCCAAGGACTCGCAGTCCGCGCGCAAGAGCAATCTCGAGGTCATCAAGTCCATCGAGACACCGGACGCGCGCACGGTGAAGGTCCGGCTGTCGAAGAAGTCGATCTCCTTCGTCTACAACCTCTCCTACGTGTGGATCATCAACTCCGACGCGAAGAGCCTCAAGACGAGCGAGGACGGCACCGGCCCGTACAAGCTGAACAAGTGGACCCGCGGCTCCGCTCTCAGCCTCGACCGGTTCGCCGACTACTGGGGTGACGCGGCCAGGAACAAGCAGGTCGTCTTCCACTACTACAAGGAAGCGACCGCTCTCAACAACGCGCTCCTGACCAACGCCGTGGACGTCGTCACGAGCGAGCAGTCGCCCGACGCCCTCGACCAGTTCAAGAACAACCAGAACTACAAGGTCAACGACGGCAACTCGACGACCAAGCTGCTGCTCGCGTTCAACGACAAGGCCAAGCCGTTCACGGACGTCAAGGTCCGCCAGGCCGTCTCCGCGGCCATCGACGACAAGAAGCTGCTGGAGTCGGTCTGGGGTGGCTACGGCAAGCTCATCGGCTCGATGGTGCCGCCCACCGACCCCTGGTACGAGGACCTCACCAAGGTCAACGGCTACGACACGGCGCGCGCCAAGAAGCTGCTCGCCGAGGCCGGGTACCAGAACGGATTCACCTTCACCCTCGACACCCCGAACTACGACCCGCACCCGACCGCGGCGACCTTCATCAAGTCGCAGCTCGCCAAGGTCGGCATCACCGTCAAGATCAACACGATCACGCCGGACGAGTGGTACACGAAGGTCTACAAGAACCACGACTTCACGGCCACGCTCCAGGAACACGTCAACGACCGTGACCTGGTCTGGTACGGCAACCCCGACTTCTACTGGGGCTACGACAACAAGCAGGTCACGCAGTGGGTCGAGCAGGCCGAGCAGGCCTCCGGCACGGCTGAGCAGACCGAGCTGCTGAAGAAGGTCAACCGCAGGACCGCCGAGGACGCGGCCAGCGACTGGCTGTACCTGTACCCGCAGATCGTCGTGGCGAGCAGCAAGGTCTCGGGATACCCGGTCAACGGCCTCAACTCGCAGTTCTTCGCCTACGACATCGAGAAGGGCTGATGGCGCGGTATCTCCTGCGCCGTCTCGCCTTCCTGCTGGTGTCGCTGGCGCTCGCGAGCGTGGTCCTGTTCGTGCTGCTGCGGTTGCTGCCGGGTGACCCCGCCAACGCGCTCACCTCGGTGGGCGCCGGCCCCGAGCAGATAGCGGCGGCGCGGCACTCCATCGGCTCCGACAAGCCGCTGCCCGAACAGTTCGTCCACTGGATCGGGCAGTTGGCGAGCGGTGACCTCGGTACGTCGTTCGTCAGCTCGCTGCCGGTCGCGCCCGAGGTCGGTTCGCGGCTGAACGTCACCGTTCCGCTCACGCTCACGGCGTTCGTCCTGGCGGTCCTCATCGCCGTCCCGGTCGGCTTCGTCGCCGCGTACCGGCGCCGGACCTGGTACGGCGCGCTGCTCAGCGGAGTCTCCCAACTGGGCATCGCCGTACCCGTGTTCTGGCTCGGGATGATCCTCATCGCCGTCTTCGCGCTGAACGCCGGCTGGCTCCCCGCAGGTGGCTTCCCGCCGGACGGCTGGTCGCAGCCGGTCGAGGCGGTCCGCTCGCTCGCCCTGCCCGTCATCACCATCGCGCTCGTGATGAGCGCCTCACTGATCCGCTACGTCAGGTCGGCCACGCTCGACGTGCTGGACAGCGACTATCTGCGCACCGCGCGAGCCCTGGGCTCGTCGTTCGGGCGGGCCATGTGGCGGCACGGGCTGCGCAACGCCTCGGTACCGGTGATCTCGATCCTCGGCATCGAGCTGGCGTCCACGCTGCTGGGCGCGGTGGTCGTGGAGTCGGTCTACGCGCTTCCCGGCCTCGGCTCCCTGCTCGCGACCGGCATCGCGCAGCACGACTATCCGGTGATCCAAGGCGTGCTGTTCGTCTCGACGCTCGCGGTGCTGATCATCGGCTTCGCGGCCGACTTCGTGCAGCGGATCATCGATCCGCGGCTGCGGGGCAGGCTCTCGGGAGGTGCTCGATGAAGCGGTCGACGAAGCGGTCGACGAAGCGCTCGTACACCTTGAGCGTCGGATGCGTACTGGCCGGCCTGATCGCTCTGCTGGCGCTGGTCTCGGCCCTCTGGGTCCCGTACGCCGCCGACGACACGTCCGGCGGACGGCTCACGGGCCCCGGCGCGGGACATCTGCTGGGCACCGACAAGCTCGGCCGTGATCTGTTCACCCAGCTGATGACCGGCTCCCGCGTCGCCTTCGAGGCCGGCCTGGGCTCCGTCCTCATCGCGGCCGCGGTCGGCGTCACGCTGGGGGTGCTGGCCGCGTTCGCCCAGGGCTGGCTGGACGACACGCTCTCCGCGTTCCTCGACATCCTGATCGCCTTCCCGACGTTGCTGCTGGCGATGCTCATCGTCGCCGCCCACTCGGCCACACTGGGGTCGGCCGTGCTGGCGATCGGCCTCGCGCAGAGCGCGGTCGTGGGACGGCTCGTGCGGATCCTGGTCAAGCGGGTCCTGGCACAGGACTACATCACGGCCGCGCGCACGTCCGGCACCTCGTGGCCGCGAATCGTGGCCGGGCATGTGCTGCCCAACATCTGGCCGACGCTCGTGGTGAACCTGGCCCTCCAGTTCGGACTCGCGGTGCTGGCCGAGGCCGGTCTCTCCTACCTGGGTCTGGGAGCGCCGCCGCCCAACGCGTCGTGGGGCCGCATGCTCCAGGAGGCGCAGGCCACCTTCACCACCGCCCCGGCCGGCGCGCTCGCCCCCGGCATCCTGCTCGTCCTGCTCGTCATCGGCGTGAACCTCATCGCCGACGGTCTGCGCGACACCCTCGACCCGGCGGCCCGACGGAGGCGCGCATGAACATCCTCGACGTGCGCGACCTCGGGATCCGTACGGCAGACGGGCGCACGCTCGTCGACGGCCTCTCGCTGACCATCGCTCCCGGCGAACGACTCGGCCTCATCGGAGAGTCGGGCTCCGGGAAGTCGCTGACCACCCTCGCCGTGCTCGGCCTGCTGCCCGACGGCATGACGGCCAGCGGCGGCGTGGAACTCGCCGGCACCCAGATCGTGGGCGCGAGCGAGAAGCAGCTCACGGGCGTACGCGGCCGGGACGCCGCCATCGTCTTCCAGGAGCCGCTCACCGCACTCGATCCGCTGATGCGTGTCGGCAGGCAGATCGCCGAACCGCTGGGCAGAAGGCGAGGGCTGAGGGGCGCCGAGCTGAAGCGGGCTGTCGTGGACGCGCTGGAGCAGGTGAGGCTGCCCCAGCCCGACCGGATCGCGCGCGCCTTCCCGCACGAAATCTCCGGTGGGCAGCGGCAGCGCGTCGCGCTCGCCATGGCACTGGCATGCGACCCGAAGCTGCTCATCGCGGACGAGCCGACCACCGCGCTCGACGTCACCGTGCAGTCCGACATGCTCGACCTGCTCGACACCCTCGTACGGGAACGGGAGATGGCAGTCCTCTTCGTCAGCCACGACCTCGCGGTCGTCTCGAAGGTGACCGATCGCGTCGTGGTGATGAAGGACGGCCGCGCCGTGGAGGAGGGCGACGTCCGCACGATCGTGCGGGAGCCGCGTGAGGAGTACACCAAGGCGCTGGTGTCGAGCGCGCGGCAGCTGGAATCGGCTCTTGACCTGAGGAACGCGTGATGACGCCCGTACTGGAGCTGGACGGAGTCTCCTTCGCCTACCGCGGACACACCGCGCCCGTCGTCGAGGACATCTCCTTCACCGTCGAGACCGGGCACAGCCTCGCCCTCGTCGGCGAATCGGGAGCGGGCAAGACGACTCTGCTGCGGCTGCTGCTCGGGCTCGCCCGGGCAACCTCCGGCACCGTCCGGTTCGACGGCGCCGAGCTGAAACCGCGCGACCGCGAGCAGATGCGGCGTTTCCGGCGCAGCGTGCAGTGTGTCTTCCAGGATCCGTACTCGTCGCTGGACCCGCGTCGCCGCGTCGGCAGCATCGTGTCCGAACCACTGCGTTCCCTCGGTATCGACAGCCGGAGCACGGCCGCGCCCAAGGTGGCTGAAGCCCTGGAACGGGTCGGACTCCCGGCCGACGCCGCCGAGCGCTATCCGCACGAGTTCTCCGGCGGCCAGCGCCAGCGCATCGCGATTGCCCGCGCGACCGTGTGCGACCCGCGGGTGCTGCTCGCCGACGAACCCGTCAGCGCACTCGACGTCACGACCCGCGTCAAAGTCGTCGACCTGCTGAACGAGTTGAAGCAGGAGCAGGGTCTGACTCTCGTCATGGTCTCCCACGACCTGTCGGTGGTGGCCTCGCTGTGCGAACGCACCGCCGTCCTGGAAAGCGGCCACATCGTCGAACAGGGCGAAACCGGACAGGTGCTGGGCGCTCCCGCGCACCCGTACACACGTCGCCTGGTCGACAGCGTGCCGCGCCTGCCCGCGTGACCGGCGGGCTCGGTCACGGGGCTCCGGTACCGCCTCGGCCGACCGGTAGCGGCCGGCGTGATCTCCGCCGGCACCGCAGCCGCCCCGAGCACCGCTGATGGTGCTGTGCCGGACGCCTCAGCACCTCACGGTCCTCAGCTCGCCCCCGCCCACGCGTAGCGGTGTTCCGGTCGGCCGGTGTCGCCGTACTTGAGACTGAGGCTGATGCGACCCGCGCTCTCCAGATACTTGAGGTATCGCTGGGCCGTGGAGCGGCTCAATCCGGCGCGGACGGCGACCTCGTGTGCCGACAGCGGTTCGTCGGCTGCCGACAGGACGTGGCGGATGACGTCGGCGGTGGGCGCGGAGTGCCCCTTGGGCAGGCCCGCCGCCGCAACGGCCTGCGGAGTGCGAAGTGCCCCGAAGATCTGGTCGACCTGCTCCTGCCCGGCCTCGCCCCGGCCGCTGCCCACACCTTCCAGAGTGCGGCGCAGGGCGGCGTAGCTCTCCAGCTTGGACCGCAGACCGCCGAAGTTGAACGGCTTGACCAGGTACTGGAGGGCGCCGTAGCGCATGGCGGTCTGCACAGTCGTGACATCCCGAGCGGCCGTCACCATGATCACGTCTGCCGTGTGGCCGCGTTGGCGAAGCCGCCGTACGAGCGTCAGTCCCGTCTCGTCCGGAAGATAGTGATCGAGCAGTATGAGGTCGATATGTTCGCGCTCCAGCACGGAGAGTGCCTGCGCGGCGGTGTGCGCGCGAGAGACGACGCGGAAGCCGGGCACCTTGGCCACGTACGCCGCGTTGATCTCGGCCACACGGAAGTCGTCGTCCACCACGAGGACGTCGATCATTGAAACTCTCCCACTTCGGTCAGCTGCCGGACGGCGAGTGTCTCGGGCAGGACGACGGTGAAGACCGCGCCACCGCCGGCCCTGGCACTGACGCGGGCCACGCCGCCGTAACGCTCCGCGAGCCGGCGTACCAGTGCCAGGCCGAGCCCACGGCCCCGATGCGAGGGGGACTCCTTGGTGGACCAGCCCTCGGTGAAAATCCTTTCGCGCAGATCGGGCGCTACACCAGGACCGTTGTCGCTGACCCGCAGGACCGCTGTGGTGCCCTCCGCGAAGAGCTCCACTTCGATGAGCGAAGCGACGTCCAGTGCGTTGTCGATCAGGTTGCCCAGCACGGTCACCAGATCGCGCGGGTCCACCACCACGTCGGGGAGCAGGGTGCTGGGGGAGATGCGCAACGACGCGCCCCGCTCCGCGGCGATGGCCGACTTGCCCACCAGCAGCGAAGACAGCAGAGGGTCATTGACGCGTTCCGCGACCTGCTCCGCCGATGCCCGGTGCCCATGGGCCACCTCCGCGACGAACTCCATCGCCGCGTCGTGCCTCCCGAGTTCCAGCAGCCCGAGCAGGGTGTGGAGCCGGTTGGCATGCTCGTGGTCCTGGGCGCGGAGCGCGTCGAGAAGGCCGTGCGTGGAGTCCAGTTCGCGGCCGAGCAGCTCCAATTCGGTGCGATCGCGCAGGGTGACCACCGCGCCGCCGTCACCGGTCGGCATGCGGTTGGCGATCAGCACGCGTCCCCTGCAGACGGTGAGCAGGTCCGCGCCGTCGACCTGCCCGGCCAGCACCTCTGCCGTACGGCCCGGGGGCAGCACCTCACCCAGCACGCGTCCGACGGCGTCCTGGCTCAGCTCCAGCAGGCGCTGCGCCTCGTCGTTCAGCAGACGGATCCGCCCCCGGGCATCGACGGCGAGAACCGCTTCGCGGATGCTGTGCAGCATGGCCTCGCGCTCGTCCAGCAGCGCCGAGATGTCACCGAAGGCCAGTCCGTGCGTGCTGCGCTGCAGGCGTCGCGAGACGGCCAGGGCAGCCAGCACACCCGCGGCGAGCGCAGCCCCCGCGTAGAGCAGAAGTCCGGGAATGGTTCCGAGCAGCCGCTCGTGGACGCTGTCGTAGGCAATGCCCACCGAGACGGCACCGACGATGGTCCCGCTCCTGTCGCGGAGGGGGACCTTCGCGCGCGCGGAGCGGCCCAGGGTTCCGTCGTCGATCTGCATGATCTCCCGGCCGGCCAGGGCCGTGCTGGGATCGGTGGAGACGTGCTTGCCGATCTGTCGGGTGTCGGTGTGTGACCAGCGGACCCCGCGGGTGTCCATGACCACGATGTAGAGCGCACCGGTGGCCCGCCGGATCCGCTCCGCCTCGGCCTGCACCGGACCGCTGGGGCTGGGCTCGGTGCTCGTCAGGTGGAGCACCAGTCCGGGTTCGGCGGCAGTGGTCTGGGCGATGGACAGGGCCTGACGCATCGCCTGGTCGTCCAGCTGGTGGCTGAGCGGGGCGAGGAGGAGTCCGGTGACGAGCATGACCACCCCGGTCGTGATGGCCACCTGAGTGAGCAGGACCTGCGCGAAGACACGGCGGGGCCAGTGAATCCGCATGTGTTCGCCCTCTGCCTTCCGCCAGCCTGGAACCCGAAGATCCGTTTTGCCTTGTGTGAACGCAACGTAAACGTCGCCGCCGCCTCTGACTAGCCCTCGTTGCGCTTTCGTTCTGCGAGCGTGAGCAGAACGAGCAGAACCGCAGGTTATGGGCAGAAGCGGGAGTTGTGAGCGCAAGGGTGCCGCCGCGCTCGGGGCGCACCTAGCGTCCCGCCTCATGAACAGCGAAACGAGCCCCGCCATCGAGCTGCGGGGCGCGAGCAAAGCGTTCCGGACTCCGTCGGGGGCGCTCCACACCGCCGTACGAGATCTGGACCTCACCATTGGGCGCGGTGAATTCGTTGCCGTGGTGGGACCGACCGGATGCGGCAAGTCGACCACGCTGACCCTGGTCAGCGGCCTGGAGGAGCCCACCGAGGGCGAGGTGCTGGTGGCCGGTGAGCCGGTGCGCGGCATCGGCGACAAGGTCGGCTTCGTCTTCCAGCAGGATGCGGTCTTCCCCTGGCGCACCGTGCTCTCCAACGTGATGGCAGGTCCCCGCTTCCGGGGCGTGCCGAAGCCCGAGGCGAAGGAACGCGCCCGGGAGTGGCTCGCCCGGGTCGGCCTGTCCTCCTTCGAGGACCGCTATCCCCACCAGTTGTCCGGCGGTCAGCGCAAGCGTGTCGCCCTGGCGGCCACGTTCGTCAATGATCCCGAGATCCTGCTCATGGACGAGCCCTTCTCCGCACTCGATGTGCAGACCCGGGCCCTGATGTCGGACGAACTGCTGGAGTTGTGGGCCGGGACCGGCGCCTCCGTCGTCTTCGTCACCCATGACCTGGAGGAGTCCATAGCGCTGGCCGACAAAGTCGTGGTCATGACTGCGGGACCGGCCACCGTCAAGGAGGTCTTCGAGATAGACCTGCCCCGCCCGCGCAAGGTCGAACAGGTGCGCCTGGAGCCCCGGTTCCTCGAGATCTACCGGGAGATCTGGTCCTCGCTCGGCGAAGAGGTTCGCATCACCCGCGAGAGGGGTGCTCTCCATGTCGCCTGAAACCATCACCGCGAGCGCCGCCGTGACCAAGACGGAGCGGACCCAGGCCAGAGCGCGGGCCAGCCGCAACCGCAGGTTCCTGGTGCTCGGCAGCCGGATCGCACTGCTCCTCGCGGTCATCGGGCTGTGGGAGTGGCTGGCCCGGACCGCGGTCATCGACCCGTTCAACTTCTCCATGCCGTCGAAGATCTGGGACCAGATCCACACCTGGGTCGTCGACGGCACCGCCCAGGGCTCCCTGTGGGAGCAGATCTGGTACACGCTCTACGAAGCGCTGCTCGGCTGGGTCATCGGTGTGATCGCCGGTGTGCTGCTCGGTATCGCGCTGGGCCGGATCCGCTTCGCCGCAGATGTCCTGGGCCCGTACATCAAGGTGCTCAATGCCCTGCCGCGCATCGTGCTCGCCCCGATCTTTCTGATCTGGTTCGGCCTCGGCCCCGCCTCGAAGGTGGCCTCCGCGGTCGTCCTCGTGTTCTTCCCCGTCTTCTTCAACGCCTTCCAGGGCGCCAGGGAGGTCGACCGCAACCTCGTCGCCAACTCCCGCATCCTGGGGGCCAGCAACCGCCAGGTCACCTTCCAGGTGGTCATCCCCTCGGCCACGTCGTGGATCTTCACCAGCCTGCACGTGAGCTTCGGCTTCGCGCTCATCGGCGCCATCGTCGGCGAGTACATCGGCGCCACCAAGGGTCTCGGGCTGCTGGTCGCCGCTTCCCAGGGCACCTTCAACGCGGCCGGCGTCTATGCCGCCATGGTCATCCTCGCGATCGTCGCGCTGCTGGCCGAGGGGCTGTTGACCTTCCTCGAGAAGCGGCTCTTCCGCTGGAAGCCTGCCGACGCCGGTTCCGCACGCTGACGCCGCACGCCATCCGAACATCCCATTGCTTCTTCACAAGGACGTGAACCAGTTGCGTACATTCCCCCGGATCTCGGCCGCCGCCGTCGCCGGCGCACTCGCCCTGACCACGCTGACCGCATGCGGCGACAACTCCACCTCCACCTCCGCCTCCGGCGACAAGAACGTCAAGGTCAAGATCATGGTCGGCGGCCTCGACAAGGTCATCTACCTGCCCGCGATGCTCACCGAGCGCCTGGGCTACTTCAAGGACGAAGGGGTGTCGGTCCAGCTTCTGACCGAGCCCGCGGGCGTCCAGGCCGAGACGGCCCTGGTCTCCGGTGATGTGCAGGGCACCGTCGGCTTCTACGACCACACCCTCGACCTTCAGGTGAAGGGCAAGCAGGTCGAGTCGGTCGTCCAGTTCTCACAGGCTCCCGGCGAAGTCGAGATCGTCTCCAACCAGGCAGCGGGCGAGATCAAGTCGGCGAAGGACTTCAAGGGCAAGAAGCTCGGAGTGACGGGCATCGGCTCCTCGACCGACTTCCTGACGAAGTACCTCGCCGTCAGCAGCGGTGTCCAGACGGATCAGTTCTCACCCGTCGCGGTGGGAGCGGGGCAGACCTTCATCTCCGCCCTCCAGCAAGGCTCCATCCAGGGCGGTATGACCACCGATCCGACCGTCGCCACCATCCTGGACAAGAAGCTCGGCAAGATCCTCATCGACATGCGCACCCCGGAAGGCTCCAAGCAGGCGCTCGGCGGGCTCTACCCCTCCTCCAGCCTCTACATGCAGACCGAATGGGTCAACAGCCACAAGGAAACCGTCCAGAAGCTGGCCAACGCCTTCGTCAAGACGCTGAAGTGGATGTCGACGCACAGCGCCGACGAAATCGCGGCCAAGATGCCCGCCGACTACGCGCAGGGCGGCGGCACGGCTCTCTACGCGCAGGCCATCAAGAGCACGCTGCCCATGTTCACCACGGACGGCGTCATGCCCGCGGACGGCCCCGCCACCGTCGAGCGCGTTCTGAAGTCCTTCAACCCGAACCTGAAGAACGCCAAGGTCGACCTCGACAAGACGTACACCACCGAGTTCGTCAAGAACGCGGGCTGACCGCACGCGTCGATCGCGGCTGCGCACCGGCGTGCGGCTTCGCCGCAAAGTCCCGGTGCGCAGGCGCCTCCGGCTCACGCGACGGCCCGAAATGACGTACCCCCTGGTTGGCGGAGCTCCCGGACCCGAACGACTCGCCTCGGCGAACACGTCGTTCTCCCGGGGGCTCCGCTTTCCTGCGCACGGCGGAAGGCGCGGTACGCGGCCGTGCGGCACCGGCGGGCGCCCGGGCAGCGGCGGCATGCGCGATCCGGCACCGAGGGGGAGGACCTCACCGTGAGGCGCCGGTGCCGCCTTCTGGCTATGGTCGACGAGGGGCCGAGTAGCTGATCGACGGAGGCTCCCATGATCATGAAAGTTGAAACACGCGATGTGGCCCCGCGCCTTGCCACCGGCGCGTTCATCCTGAACTCAGGGTTGAGCAAACTGAAAGCGGACGAGGAGACGGCCGCGGGCGTGCACGGCATGGCCTGTGTGGCCTATCCATTCCTGAAGAAGCTGGATGCACGGCGCTTTACCCGGCTGCTCGCCTGGTCGGAGATCGCGGTCGGCGGAACACTGCTCGCTCCCTTCGTTTCGACCCCACTGGCCGGGCTCGCCCTGACCGGGTTCTCCGGCGGGCTGGTCGGCCTGTACCTCCGGGTCCCCGGAATGCGGGAGTCCGGCAGCCTGCGACCCACGCAGAACGGCGTACCGCTGGCCAAGGACTCCTGGATGCTGGGCATCGGGATCGGCTTCCTGGGCGCGAATTCACGCTGGGGAGGCGGGTGTACGACCCGGCGCCGGCGGCGCCGGTGCGGACGGCACTGACCGGACGACCGACGCCGGACCGGCGGTGCTCGTCGAGGCGTGTCGATGGCCGGGCCCGGGTGGGGGAGCGGCGATGGTGGTCGCATGAAAAGCGCGGACCTTTTGACGGATGCGTTCACACGAGTCCAGGAATCGGTGCACTCGGCGGTCGAGGGGCTGTCCGTCGACGATCTGCACGTGCGGCTCGACGAGGGCGCCAACTCGATCACATGGCTGGTGTGGCACCTCACCCGGATTCAGGACGACCATGTCTCGGACGCGTTCGGTGTGGAGCAGGTCTGGATCTCCCAGGACTGGGCCTCCCGGTTCGACCTGCCTTTCGAGCGGGGAGCCACCGGGTACGGGCACAGCAGCAAACAGGTCGCGTCCGTGAAGGTGGATTCGGCCGATCTGCTGCTCGGTTACCACGACGCGGTCCACGAGCGGAGCGTCGAATTCATCCGTGGGCTCGACGCCAGGTCCCTGGACCGCATCGTCGATGAGGCCTGGTCGCCGCCGGTCACCCTCGGCGTCCGGCTGATCAGCGTCATCGCGGACGACCTGCAGCATGCCGGCCAGGCCGCATTCGTCCGGGGCTCGCTCGAGCGGCGGTAGAGCCGGACACGGACGGGACGGCTGCCCGGGTGACCTGGACCGTGCGCCCGGCCGACCTCCATGGTGGCGGGTGCGGCAGGGCCACACGCGCAGCCGCCCCCCGCGGCGCCGACCGCCCATGAAGCCGACCCTGCCCCGGCATCCATGCGGCTCGGCTTCACCGCGACACTCCGCCGTTCGCTCGAAGGGCTGCTCACCCGGGTGCTGACCCGCGCATTGCAGTGAGGCGCGGGCAGCCCCGCGACGGGCATCATGATCAGAGCACACATTCGACGGCACAGAACGCAGGACGGTGGCCATGACCCCGGACAGTTTCATACCGCAGCGAGCCGTGTTCGGGACGTGGCCGACCCCGCTCGAGCCGATGCCACGGCTCGCCCGTGCGCTCGGCCTCGGCGCGGACGACCTGTGGATCAAACGAGACGACCTCACGGGTCTCGGTGGCGGTGGCAACAAGGTACGCAAGCTGGAGTGGACGTGCGGCGCGGCCCTGGCCGACGGTGCCACGGTCCTGGTGACCACGGGTGCGCCACAGAGCAACCACGCTCGTTTGACCGCCGCTGCCGGCGCCAGGCTGGGGCTCGACGTCGTACTCGTACTCGCGGGAGCACCAGGGGCATCGGAATCCGGAAACCTGGCACTCGACGGTCTGTTCGGCGCCACGGTCGTATGGGCCGGTGACGTCGGCGACCGGGCACTCGACGCGACCGCGCAGCAGGTTGCCGCCGGGCTGCGACGGCAGGGCGGTGTCCCGGCGGTCATCCCCTTCGGCGGTTCCAGCGTGCTGGGCGCGCGCGGATACGTCGAGTGCGGACGTGAACTCCTCGCCCAGGCCCGCGACCTGGAGACCGTCGTCGTAGCGGTCGGTTCGGGTGGCACGATGGCCGGCCTCGTCGATCCACTGGGCGCCGCCCGCGTGATCGGTGTCCATTGCGGCGCCGTCACCGACCCGGCCGGGACCGTGTCCGCGTTGGTCTCCGGACTGTCCGGTACGGACTGCGCGCCGGACAGCCTGAGAATGCGGCTCGACCAGGTCGGCGACGGCTACGGCGCTCTGACGGAGCAGTCCATGGCCGCCCTGACACTGACAGCCCGCACCGAAGGCATCGTGCTCGACCCGATCTACACCGGACGCGCGATGGCCGGTCTGATCGCGGCGATCGAGGACGGGGACGTGCTGCCCGGGCAGCGGACCGTCTTCCTGCACTCCGGCGGTCTGCCCGGACTCTTCGGTCACCGGGCGACGCTCGCGCAAGCGGAGGCGGCGTTGACCGTTTCACGACCGTAGACGGCGGGCTTGCCGCGGTGGCCACCACCGCCCGGATCCAGCGCATGTGGCCGCCCCCTGCCACCGAGGCGCACTCCGCGGTGCTGCCTGTCCGGCACGACGCGGGGATCCGGGCCGCCGTGATCGCGGTGCGAGCCACCGCACCCTGAGCCGGCGATCAGCGGTCCGGTCCTCCACCGGCGGTGAGGCACCCCAGGTCTCGGCGGCAGGCCGACTCTCGACCACGACGGAGTCGCCCTGAGGCACGGCGCCCTGCTGTGGGCGACAATGGAAGACGCAGGCAGGACATTCGCAGCCGCCGATTCTGGTCCGGAGCCACCCATGGATTGCCCGGAAAGTTATGAGCTGGTATTTCAGGCGTCCGCTGTCGAGGACGACACGGTGATCGTTCGGCGCACCGCGAAAGAGGGGGCCGGCGGCTATCCCATCTACGAGGACGAGACGGGAATCGTCCGCGCGGAGATCAGCGAGCTCGGTGAGGTACGCATGCTGGCCAGCGGCGGACACCAGGTGTTCGGATCACCGCAGGCCCGCGCGGTCACCGAGCACTGAGGAGACCCCGACGCCTCGACCGCCCGGTGGACCCTCAAACCCCGGCGTGGACCTTCTGAAGTGCATCGATGTCGAGCGTCTTCATCGTCATCATCGCTTCGGCGGCTCGGCTCGCCTTCACGGGATCAGGGTCGCCGATCCAGTCGATGAGCACGATCGGCACGACCTGCCATGACACGCCGTACCTGTCGTTGAGCCACCCGCAAGGACCTTCCTCGCAGCCTTCGCGGAGCCTGCTCCCGTAGTGGCCCACTTCCTCCTGGTCGTCGCTGTCTCCTTGCCGAAAGGGTGTGTATGCCCATAGCGCCCCATTCAGCGCCGAAAACTCATCGGCGTCCGGTTCAGGACACAGGATGGGGTGCCGTCCGCCATTCGGCGGCGAACCGGTGCACCGTCGCGAACCGCTCTGCGGGATCCCTACGGGTGGCCCGCGCGAGCACCGCCAGCTGTGCCGGACTGCCCCGCCACGCCCGCTCATCGTCCCCGGAGTCCAGGAGAAGCCGAGCCGCACGGCCCAGGGTGAACACCGTCGTCCGCGTGTCGATGAGTGCCCCCCGCACGGATTCCTCGGGCGCCATGAACCGCCGTGACCCCGGCAGCCGGTCGTCGGCCAGCACAAAGGGGCCGGGCCGGTACTCGTCGAGGTCGATCAGGCGCACCGTGTCCCGGGCGAAGTCGTACAGCAACGCACCGTCGTAGAAGTCGACCGCCACCTGACCGGCGTCCTCCACGGCGAGATGAGCGCTCAGGACCTGCTCGAACGCGTGGAGCACCCGGGTGACCGGCAGCGCCCGGAAGCGTGCGATGGCGCGGTCGGGGCTGGAGCGATTGCGCCTCGCGTACAGCACCTCGCCCTCATGCCACGGCATCACCACCGCGCACCTGTCACCCACAGTGATCCGGTGGAGCTGCGGGACGATCGCCGGGTGGCGTACCGCCCGGTGGAAGGCCCACCCGCGGTCGAGCGACCGCCGGCCGGTTTCCGTGACCGCCGCCTTGACGAACCACCGCTCACCGTCCTCAAGCCGTACGCCGTAGGACACACACCCCGAGTCCTGTTCGCGAAACGCGGTGAAGACCTTCCCCACACGGTCCAGATACGGCTCCAGGGCGGACAACTCGGTTTTCTCCAGCAACGGGTGCGAGGTCATGGACAGCATGATGCCCTCGCCCGTCGGTCGTCCGCAGAGCGTCCGAGGACTGTCGGTACCCTCGCGCCCGTGCCCGACCCGCGCGAGGCGGCCGGGTGACAGCCCTGGACGATGGGCGCACCATCGGACAGCCGCCCTGACCCTGACCGGAGGTATCCCATGAACGGCGCTCCCCACGTACGGCACGCGCGCCCCGCCGATCTGCCGCGCATCGCCGAACTAGCCGTCGAGCACGCCGCGTACGAGAAGGATGCCTCTCCGTCCCCGGGCCTGGCCGAGCGGCTTGCGGTGCTCCTCTTCGACGCTCCGGACCCGCGGTTGCGCTGCCTCGTGGCGGAGCGGGCCGACGGAGAGGTCGTCGGGTATGCGACCTGCATGCCCGAACTGTCCACCTGGGAGGGGCGCGAGTACCTTCACATGGACTGCCTCTTCCTCCGTGACGGCAACCGGGGACTGGGCCTCGGGGCGCTGCTCATGGATGCCGTAGCGGCAGAGGCGCAGCAGCTGGGACTCACCGAGGTGCAGTGGCAGACGCCCGCATGGAACGAAGGAGCGATCCGGTTCTACGACCGTCTCGGCGGCCGGGCCAAGGAGAAGATCCGCTACACGCTGCCGGTCATGGACTGAGCGTCCGCTCCTCGGTGGGGAGCCGGTTGCCGTGCGGGCCCAGCGGTACGCGTACCGGGATGCGGACCCGATCCCGGGTTGTATGCGGGGGTGACGAGCAGCCAACTGCTCGCGTCCGTATGGTCGGTGGCGTGCGTCGTCCGGTAGCCGTTCCCACCGGATCCGTTCCCCGTGGAGGGGCCGAAAACCGGTACGCCGACCGACAGGCCGCCGGGCCGCCCCAGCACCGAGGCTCCGGTGCCGCGCTCGGTGTCGCCGCCGTGCAGGCGCTGCACGCGCGCGCCAGGATCTGCGCCGGCTGGAGGGCCGTGCCCAGGTTCTGTCCAACGGCGTGATCGCCGCGGTGGCGCTGGGCCCGCCGGCATTCGTGCTCTTCGCGCAGCCACGGCAGTGCCGGGGTCTGAACCGTGTCCGAACGGAAGCGAGGCCGGTGGCCTGCCACTCACTCATGGAAGAGAGGCAGGCCACCGACCGTTCACGCGGTGCGGCTGCTTACTTGGGCCGGCGCATGTCGCCGGAGCCCATGTTGCCGAGCTGCTCGCTCTGCTCCTGCAGCTTCCGCGCCTTCTCCTGGAGCCGCTGACGCTGCTCCGGGTCGGTCGCGCGCTCCGCGGCCTCGGTCAGATGCCGGGCCTTGTCGCGCATCTCCTGGGCGCGGCCACTGGTTTCGCCTGCAACGCTCATCGTCACTCCTAGGACGGTAGGGAAGAGCGGGCTCATTCAGAGAACCAGCGTCCGGCTGTCACCGCATTCCGAACCGTTACGCTCCGTTACCGGCTGCCCATAGGGTCGTGGGCCGGATCCGCGCTGGCATGATCAGGGGTATGAACGAGTGCATCATCGCCGCGTGTGACGGGGCATCGAAGGGGAATCCGGGGCCTGCGGCCTGGGCATGGGTCGTGGCCGATGCGCAGGGGACTCCGCAGCGTTGGGAGGCGGGGCCGCTGGGCACCGCGACCAACAACGTCGCCGAGCTCACCGCACTTCGGTCGCTGCTGGAGGCCACGGATCCCGCCGTCGAGACCGAGGTCCGGATGGACTCGCAGTACGCGATGAACGCGGTGACGAAGTGGCTGCCGGGGTGGAAGCGGAACGGCTGGAAGACCTCGGCCGGCAAGCCCGTGGCCAACCAGGAGCTGGTGGTCCGCATCGACGAATTGCTGAGCGGCCGGATCGTCCGCCTCGTCCATGTGCCGGCCCATCAGGTGGACGGCGATCCGCTCAACGCCCTTGCCGACCAAGCGGCCAGCGAGGCCGCCGTGACGCAGCAGGCGGCCGGCACGGCGCACGGTTCCCCGCTGCCGACGCCCGCCCCGGCCAGGGCGTCCGAGAGCCGGAGCAGCAGCGCGGCGGCGAAGAGGAAGACGGCGGGCGCGGCACGCCCCGCGCGCACCGGGGGCACCATCCGGGCCAAGTTCGCCGGGCGTTGCCACTGCGGAAAGCCGTACGCGGCGAAGGATATGATCGCGAAGAATCCGAACGGATGGGGCCACCCGGAGTGCAGGTCAGCACCCGCCTGAGCCGACAGCCTGCCGGGCCGGGACCGGGCGAGAGCTCACCTGAAAGAGGTTCTCCGTGCCATGATGCGGCTCCGACCGCAGCGCTTTCGGTGTTCCGCAGGCGCTGCGGGAACGGCTGGACGCTGGGGGGCGGATGGGATCCACAGGCACGGTGCTGCGCGAATTGCGCGGCGCGCAAAAGACCGCAAAGGGTGTGTCGCTCTACTCGCGGTATGTCAACCGCCCGGCCGGACGCGTGCTTGCCGCAGGCGCTTACCGGATCGGGCTGACACCCAATCAAGTCACCTTGGTCAGCGCGGCCTTCACTTTCACCGCAGTTGCGTCGGTGGCGCTGATCCGGCCCTCGTGGGGGCTCGCCTTCGCCGTGTACGCGGGGCTGGCCGTCGGCTTTGCCTTCGACTCGGCCGACGGGCAGCTCGCCCGGCTGACCGGACGTGGCGGGCCGGACGGAGAGTGGCTGGACCATGTCGTGGACTGCGCCAAGCTGATCCTCGTACACACCGCCGTACTGATCTCGTTCCACCGGTTTGCGCAACTGCCCGGCGAGGGCTGGCTGCTGCTGCCGCTGGGCTTCCTGTTCGTCGCGGTGCTCACCTTCTGCGCCGGTCTGCTGCGCGAGCAGCTCGGCAAGGCGGCCGCCCGCCCCGCACCGGCCGGCCGTGCCACGGCCCCGGCCCCGGTGTCCCGGGTGCGGGCCGTGGCGCTGCTCCCCGCCGACTACGGGGTGTTCTGCCTGGTGTTCCTGCTGTACGGCGACGAGACCGCGTTCCGTGTCGGCTATGCCGCACTCGCCGTCGTGCACACGCTGTTCCTCGTGGCGTTCCTCGTCAAGTGGTTCAGGGAGCTGAAAGCGCTCCGGGCGGCGGACTGACGAGGGTGTCCAGCGCCCGGCGCAGCTGGGTGCTGGACGTGTGCACGGTGTAGGGGAAGTAGACCACCTCCACACCGACCTCGGCGAAGTCGCGCTCGAGTCGTTCCCCCTTTTCCGTGCCCCGCCAGTCGTCCCCCTTGAAAATGACGTCGAACCTGACCTGCTGCCACGTCTCGACCTTGTCGGGAACGGTCTCGACGAACGCTGCGTCCACATAGCGCACACTGCGGACGATCTCCAGCCGCTCCGGCAGCGGGATCACCGGCCTGTGCCCCTTGGCGAGCGCGGCCATCTCGTCCGAGACGACCCCCGCCACGAGGTAGTCGCACTGGCTGCGGGCATGCCGCAGGATGTTCAGGTGCCCTACGTGGAACAGGTCGTAGACCCCCGGCGCGTAGCCGACCCTGTGCACCATCCGTTCTCTCCCCCCACGGTGAACATGATGTCCGTGTTCCGGTCGCAGGTATCCGGACATGGCATCCGGTCCTGCGGGATATCGGTATCCGTGCTGATGGTGCAATGACCTTACTGTGAAGACCACTTGCGCATCGCGTGAACGGATAAGCTCACTTTTGGGGTTGTTCCCTCGTGGGAACAGAGGCTGTACCGGGGGGAAGGTGATCGTCCGATGTCCCATGCTGATCGCGACAAGCCGTTCGCACGCCGCAGGCTTCTCGTGGTGTCGACCAACTATGCTCCGGAGCTGACCGGAATCGGCCCGTACGCCGCACAACTCGCCGAGCACTGGGCCGCGTCCGGAGCGGAGACCCACGTCCTCACCGGCATGCCGCACTACCCTTCCTGGCGCACGGACGCCGATTACCGGGGGGTCTGGCGAACTACCGAGAGCCGCGCCGGGGTGCTGGTCCACCGGCGGAGAAACTACGTGCCGCCCCGTCAGACCGCCCTCCGCAGAGGCGCGTTCGAGGCGACCGTGCTCGCGCACGGTCTGCTCGCACCGCCCGGGTCCCGGCCGGACGCGGTCGTATCCCAGATGCCGAGCCTGGCCGGCGGTGTCATCGGCGCCAGGCTGGCCCGCCGCCACCGGGTCCCGTACATACCCGTCGTACAGGACCTGATGGGCGCCGCCGCCGCGCAGAGCGGCATCCGTGGCGGGGACCGGGCGGCGGCCGTCGCCGCGAGGGCCGAGCGGTACGCGCTCCGCTCAGCCTCCCTCGTCGGCGTCATCCACGAGAGCTTCGTCTCCCGGGTCACCGCCTACGGCGTCGACCCGGGACGCATCCGATTGGTCCCCAACTGGAGCCATGTGCAGCGCCCTTCGGCCGACCGCGCCGCGACCCGGACCCGGCTCGGCTGGCACGCCGACACCCCGGTGGTGCTGCATTCCGGCAACATGGGGCTCAAGCAGGGGCTCGACGTCCTCGTCGACGCGGCCCGACTGGCCCCCGATGTGCGCATCGCGCTGATGGGTGACGGCAATCAGCGCGAGGAACTGCGCGCCCGCGCGGCCGGCCTGTCCAACCTCGACTTCCTGCCGCCCGCCGGTGCGGACGAGTTCACCGATGTCCTGGCCGCCGCGGACGTCCTCGCGGTGACACAGCGCGCGTCCGTGCTCGACATGAGCGTGCCGTCCAAACTCACCTCGTACTTCGTCTCCGGCCGCCCTGTCGTCGCCTCGGTGGCCGACGAGGGCGGCACCGCCCAGGAGGTGCGTCGCTCCGGCGCCGGGATCCTGGTCGCTCCCGAGGATCCCGGCGCGCTGCTGGAAGCCATACGCAAGCTCGTCGAGGGACCGGCGGAGGCTGACGCATTGGGCGCCCGCGGGCCGGAGTACGTCGCACGTCACCTGAGCCGCGAAGCGGGTCTCGCCCGGTTCGACGCCCTGCTCACCGAGGTCCTCGAAGACCCACAAGGGAGACCACGCCGATGACGCATCCGATCCGCGCGCTGGAGGAGCAGGACGAACCCGCTCTGCTGCGCGACCAGTTCCGGCAACTCCTGCGCTACCGCGCACTCCTCGCCGTCGGCGTGGTCGTCGGACTGCTGGGCGGCGGCTGGCTCGCCCTCAGCAGTGAGGCGAGCTACACGGCCACCGGCGAGGTGTTCGTCCGCAACGCCACCTCCGACCCCTTCGCCACCGGCGCCTCCGCCGACAAGGGGATCAACATCGGCTCCGAGCGGCAGACCGCTGTCAGCGACGCGGTGGGCACCATTGCCGCTCACACCCTGGTGCGGCGCGACGACCGGGTGAAGGTCGGGAAGCTGCTCGCCGGTCTCCAGGTCACCAATCCGCCCAACACCCTCGTGCTGCGCTTCTCCTACACCGCCCGCACTCCCGCCCTGGCCAAGCAGCGGGCCGAGGCGCTCGCCGACGCCTATCTGGAGATACGCAGGGAGCGCACCGAGAACAGCATCGACAATATGGTCGACGGCTACCGCGCCCAGCTGAAGCCGCTCACCGAACAGCGCGACAAGCTGGCGGGCGAGTCGACCGGGACCAGCGGTGACGACGTGACCAGCGCCCGAGCCAACCTGGTGGTCGCGATCTCCGAACTGAGCAGAAAAATATCGGAGTTGCGCGCTCTGGACACCACGCCCGGATATCTCAACAAGAAGCCCGTCGCACCGGAGAAGCCCACGGGGGCGGGACTGCCCCTGCTGCTCGGGCTCGGCGGCGTCGTCGGACTCGCGCTCGGTCTGCTGCTGTCCTGGGTGCGTCTCGTCTTCGACCCGGCGGTTCGCTCCACCCGGGAGCTGGTCCGCTCGCTCGGTGCCCCGCTGCTCGGCACCCTGCCGAAGGAACGCGGCTCCCAGGGGGCGCTGCTCGCCATCGGACGAAGCGGCAGCAGGCTCGCCGAGGAATACCGGGCGGTGGCGTTCCGTCTCGCCTACGACCCGTCGTTCGAACAGCGCCGACGGCTCCTCGTCACAGCCCCGCGCGGCGACAACGAAGCGGCCACCGCCGCCGCGGTCAACCTGGCAGCCGCCTTCGCCGAAATGGGCCGTGACGTGCTCCTCGTCGAGGCCGATCTCCGTACCCCGTCCCTGGCCCGCGATCTCGGCCCCGCCGTACAGGGAAGGCCCCGCTGGGCCGCGGAGGGCGACGACCGCGCCTGGCCGTCGGACAGTCGTACGAACGTGGACGTGCCCGGCTCCGGCGCCTTCACCCTGATCGCCGGACGCCGGATCGACAACGTGCCGCGCGCGTTGACCTCGGCGCCCGTCAGCCGCATCGTCGCCGAGGGGGACCGCCCCGGCTCGGTGGTCATCGTGCTGGCGCCGCCCGTGCTGTCGTACGCCGACGCCGTCGCCCTGATCGACCGAGTCGAGGGCGTCGTGGTGGTCTGCGACCCGCGCGAAGTCCATCGCAGCGACCTGGAACGGATCCGCGAGATCATCGGCGCGGCGGGCGGCACCGTACTCGGCACCCTGCTGCATCCCGGGCGTGGCCGCTTCGAGCGCAGGGCGCGCCAGAAGTCCGGCAGGCGCCGCACCGACGGGGGCCGGCCGGGGCAGGACGGCCAGGACGGCCGCGGTGGACCCGAGGGCTCCGAACACACCGGCGATCCCACCGAAACCCTGGGGCTGCGCGCCTTCGACACCTCCGCAGGGCGTCGGTGAGAGCACGCACCGCGGTCGTCAGCTCCGTCGCGGACCAAGGGGTGGCGGCCCTCACCAACATCCTGGTGCTGGTGGCGGCCGCACGGCTCTCCACCGTCGCCGACTTCGCCCGCTTCTCGGCCGTGTATCTGGTCTTCACGGTGCTGCTGGGCATCTCCGGCGCCTACACGGGACAGCCGCTCGTGCTGCGGCGTGGCGCCGGCGAGGAGGTGCGCGGCGCCTGCCGGTCGGCGGTCGACTTCACCCTCCTCGCCGCGTCGGCCCTCGGCGCGCTGCTGGCCGCGGTGTGCCTGTTCGTGCCCGGGGACACCGCGCGCGCCCTGATGGTCCTGGGGCTCGCCCTGCCCGTCGTGCTCGGACAGGACGCCATGCGCTACGCCTTCTCCACCCTGCAGCGGCCGCACCTGGCGCTGGCGAGCGACGTGCTGCGGCTCGCCTGTGTGCTGGGCGCCCTGGCCGTCCAGCCGTACGGCGCCCCGGCCGCACGGCTCGTCGCCGTCTGGGGGCTGTCCGCGCTGCCCGCGCTGCTGCTCTCCGCCGCCCTGCTGCACCGTCACGTCGCCGGTACGCAGCGGAGGTTGAAGGTCCTGATGCGGCGAGGACACCTCGGTCGGCGGTTCGTGGTCGAGTTCGGCGTGGGCAACGCGACCAGCCAGCTCTCCGTTCTCGGGCTCGGTGTGTTCGGCAACCCCCTGGTCGTCGGCGCGCTGCGTGGCGCGACCACGCTCTTCGGACCGCTCAACGTGCTGTTCACCTCCGCCACCAGCTTCGGCCCACCCCTGCTCGGACGGCTCGGCTCCGAGGGGCGCCGGATACGCGCCACCGCCGGTCTGGCCGCGGTCCTGGCCGCCACCGCCGCGGTCTGGGCCACCGCGCTCGCGCTGCTGCCCGACGGTGTGGGCCGCCATCTGCTCGGTGACACCTGGCCCACGGCGGCGGCACTGCTGCCGGCGACCGGCAGCCAGTACACGGCGATGGCCGTCGGCACCTGCGGGCTGCTGGCGCTGCGGATGCTGGACCCGCGGACCACTCTCGCCATCCAGGTGGTGTTCTCGCTCGCTGCCGTCGCGTTCCTGGCGGGCGGCTACGCGGTCGGCGGCGTGCCGGGTGCTGCCTGGGGGCTGTGTCTGGGATCCGTCTGCAAGGCGGTGGCGACCTGGATCCGGGTGGCCGGGCTCCGCCGGCGCACCGCACCCGCGCAGCCTCCGGTCAGCGTGTCCGCGGCCCGCCCCGGCCCCTGAAGCTCGTGACCAGCAGCAGGCAGAGTGCTCCGATGGCCAGCTTCCCGACGGACTGCAGCAGCGGTCCGCGGAGCAGGATGAATGTGTACCCGGCGATCAGCGGCGCCGCGATGGCCAGGACGCTTCCGGGGCCGGGTCCGTCCCGGGAGACCGCCAGCGCGTAACGGCGGTCGGTGCGCGCGGCGGCGTACCCGATCAGTGCGAGACCGCCGACCATCCCCGGCGCGCCGAAGTCGACCCAGAGCTCGGTCCACAGCGGCGCCGAGAGGTTGGTCATGTTCATCCCCATCCACTGGCCGACCCGGACGCCGGTGTCCTCCGGCTTGCCGCTCCACACCGCCCGCGGCACGAAGAACAGTGCGGAGCCGACCAGTTGACGCCCGTACGTGTGGTCACGGGTGTCGACCCAGGAGATGGTGTTCGCGAACATCACCGTCTGGTCGTAGTCCTTCGTCGCCAGCGGTTCGAAGACGGACGACGACTGCACCGGCCGGTACCCGGCGTCGTCGTACCGGAAGCGGTCCGCGTACGGGAACAGCACCAGGGCCCCGATCACCCCCGTCGCCAGCACCGACCGGTACATCGCGGCGCTGCTCGGGAACGCGGTGAAGAGGAGCGAGACCAGCACCGTCAGGAACCAGTAACGGGCGTTGGAGATCGGGTTGTTGACGATGATGTTGAGAATCGCGAGCCCCAGCCAGACCAGAACCGTCGAGGGGGAGCGTCGGGCCCGCCGCGAGGTCACCAGCCGACGGGTGTAGAACAGCAGCGCCAACAGGGCGGGCACCGTGCCGAAGCCCTTGAGGAAGGCGGAGCCCACGTTCGACTCCGGGGAAGCGACCGAGCTGACGGCGACGGTGGCGCTGATCTCCTGGCGGCTGGTGAAGAAGATGGCGGGCCCGCCGAGCTTCAGGATGTAGTATCCGCTCGCGGCGAACGCGAGCAGCACCAGCAGCCGAAGTCTGATCCGGTGCGCGGTGGCCGGGCCGCCCCCGCTGCGCACCGCTGCGCGACGGCGCAGCGGTCGCCGGGACGCCAGCAGCGCACCGAGGTCGAACGCCGCGCAGCCCACCAGGATCAGCGAGATCGCCGTCACCAGGTCCGACCGCGGCCCGACCATCGGCGTCGGCGTCTGGCCGATGACCGCCTGGGCGAACGGAGCCACCCCCATCGCGATGTACACGAACATCCAGAAGACACCCTGGAGCAGCCGCCGCCCGGTGGACAGGATCATCGTGGCCAGCCGCGCACCCGCATAGCAGGTCAGGACGAGCTGGAGCCAGTAGGCGGTGTCGCGGACGCCCGTGCCCGGCTGGGCGGCGATCACCGCGGGGAGGAAGCAGACCAGGCCGAGGATGAGCGGCACGGCCAGTGCCCGCGACAGCATCGCCCAGGACATCGGCTTCGCCGGAGGCTGGATCCGCCGGCCACCGCCACCCCGCTGCAGCGGTACGGACGGCGCCGTCTCGTGCACGGACGTCATACGTCCCCCGTTCCGTGGACCGGTGAACACTCTAACGAATCAACCCACTTGGGGTAATCAGGATGACTACTCTGTGAAGAGTAGGCCGAGGTCGAGGGGAACTCTGGTGAAGATCCTGCACATCGTCACGCTGCACACTCCGGACCATGCGTTCGGCGGTCCGACCCGAGTGGCGCTCAACCTGTCGAAGGTCCAGCGTGCCCAGGGCGACGACGCCCGGATCATGGCGCTCGGCGACGGCTTCGTCGGCGAGCTGCCGAGCGAGGTCGAGGGCGTGCCCGCCCACCTCTTCCAGGCCCGTCACCTCCTGCCGATGTTCGAGGTCAGTGGCATCACATCGGGCGCGCTGCTGCTGGCCGCCCGGCGCAGGATGCGCGGGGCGGATCTCGTCCATGTCCATCTGATGCGCGACCTGGTGACGCTGCCCGCCGCCCTCCTCGCGCTGGCCCTGCGTCGCCCGCTGGTCGTCCAGACACACGGCATGGTGGACCCGACCGAGAAGCGCGTCGCCCAGCTGACCGACCTGCTGGGGGTCCGGAAGGTGCTGCGCGGCGCCGACGCGGTGCTGCACCTGACCGAGACGGAGCGCCTCGATGTGAATGCCGTGGCCGCCCCGGTGCCGCTCACCCGCACGGTACGGCTGGTCAACGGCGTGCGCCCGCAGAAGCGCAAGCCCGCCCGGGACCCGAGGCAGCCGCCGACGGTGCTCTTCCTGGCCCGGATCCAGGAGCGCAAGCGCCCGGAGGACTTCGTCGCCGCGATGCCCGCAGTCCTTGCGAAGTACCCGGATGCCCGGTTCGTACTGGCAGGACCGGACACCGGAGCACTGCCCGGAACGCTGGAACTGGCCGCGAGACTGGGAGTGCTGGAGTCGCTCGACCATGTGGGACCGCTCGGCCACCAAGAGGTTCTCGCCGCCGGACGGCGCGCCGATGTGTACGTACTGCCGTCGATCGAGGAACCGCTCGGGGTCTCGGTCCTCGAAGCGATGTCCGTCGGTACGCCCGTGGTGATCACCCGTACCTGCGGACTGGGCCCCGATGTGGCGGAGGCCGGGGCGGGCCGGGTGATCGACAGCCGGGTCGGCGAGGACGAGGCCAATGCCCACAAGGTCGCGCAGGCGATCCTCGAACTCCTGGAGCCGAGGGCCAACGCCGAAGCAGGGGACGCTGCGTGGCAGCTGGTCAATGAGCACTTCACCATCAAGGCCGTGGCACAGACCCTCCGGCGGACCTATGAGGACGTGGTCCGCCGGAAGGCCGTGCCCCGCTGACGCCGGAGACGGTGCGGGAGGCTCACCCCACCTTGCCCTCACGGGATTTGAGGGCGATCTGCCACCGGTAGAAACTCATCGCCAGCGCGAAGTCGAAGCCCGCTCGCCCGTCGAGGAAGCCCCGCCGGTAGACGTACATGTACGCGAACGACACCAGCGGCTTGAACGGCGCCTTGTGGAACAGCTGCCCCTGCCGCGACTTCACCTTCCGGACCTGCTCCTTGACGTCCGGATGGTGCTCCAGCCACGCCTCCCAGTCCGAGTAGCGGTTGTGCCGCTCGAACCACGCCGTCACCGGGTCGAGGTCCTGGTGCTCGATCGGGTTGCGGAGCGTACCCGCCGTCGCCGCGACCGGCTGGTAGTGCCCCTCGACCTCGCCGATCCCGGGCGCCGCGAGATCTCCGACCTCCGGATAGTGGCACCGGGTCCGGTCGGTCAGGGACCGCTTACGGATGGTGTAGCCGTGGCGCAGCCTACGGCCCGAGAACCAGTAGCCCAGCGGGATGTCGTACGCCGCCGGCTTCGGTGCCCCGGGATCGGCGAAGATCTGCCGCAGCTCGGCCAGCAGACCGGGGCTGAGCCGCTCGTCGCCGTCGAGCAGCAGGATCCAGTCGAGGTCCGTGCGGACGTTCTCCAGGCACCACTGCTTCTTCCGCGGATGACCCCCGTCCCAGGTGTACGTGACCACCTCGGCGCCGCAGCTCTCGGCGATCTTCGCCGTGTCGTCGGTGCTGTGCGAGTCGACGACGACGACCGCCTCGAAGTGGCCGAGGACCGATTTCACCGCTTCGGCGATGTTGAGGCCCTCGTTCTTCGTGGGGATCGCCACGGCTATCGGCAGCTTGCTCATCCCTTGTCTCCTTCGGGCAGCCAGGCGTAGCAGCCTGTGGAGGTGAAGGCGCGGGCCGTCGTCGCGACGGTGATCCCCACCCGCTTCCCGGAGCCGGAGGCGCCCGACGCCAGGTTCTTGCCGCCCGCCCCCGTGACCTGCCAGGTGCAGCTCTTCGTGGGGGTGACGGCGTAGTAGCGGCCCGGCCGGATCTGTTGGTTCTTGTACGTGCCGTCGGCGTACCCCAGAGCGGCCCGGTCCACCAGGTCCTGATGGTCGGTGCACAGGTGCGCGACAGCGGGCTCAGCACCGGCGACCTCGCCGGTGACGATGGCCGCGACCGCGGTGTCCTTGTCGACCTTGACCAGGTACGACAGCTTGTCGCAGGTCTCCTGGCCGGTCTGGAGCACCGCTGCCGGGTCCATCCCCTTGGGCACCCGGTCGACCAGGTACTCCTTCTGCCTCTTCGTGAAGGAGCCGGTGGCCGGGGTGAGTTCGTCGGTGGGCAGTTTCGGTGGTTCGCTCGTCTTCTTCGCCGACGGGCCGGCGGACGCGCCGGCGTCGGGCCCGGCCGTCGCCCCCGCAACGGGTGACTCGGCGGCCGACGGCTTCGCGTCACCCGCCTCCCGGTGTTCTCCGTCGGAGGACGAGCCGCAGGCGGCCAGCGCCGCCGTCAGTACGACGACGGCGGCGCCGGCCAGGAACGGATACCTCATCCACCCGTCCTCAGGGCGTAGTGGGCACTGATCGTGGAGCTGCTGAGCGCGGTCGGGTAGACGGCGGTCTCGTCGATCTGCCCGGCGAAGAAGTCGCTCGTCGGACGGTTCGGCCAGCTGGAGAGGTTGTCCCCGCCGACCCGCCAGTACCCGTTGTAGTTCTCGTTGGCGGTGTACAGGACGTTGGACGCGCGCAGCTGCCCGTCCACGTACAGCGCCATGCCGGAGCTGCCCTGCGTGGCGACGACATGGTGCCAGGCGCCGTCGTTGTACGCCCCGGAGGTGGTGATGGTGCGGGTGCCGCCGCTGTAGACGCCGAAGATCAGCCGCCCGTCATTGAGCATGTACACATGCTTGTCGTACTGGTTGCTGTTCTGCATGGTCAGGTTGCCGAAACCGATGATCTTCCCTCCCTTGGTGGTGGTCGTCTTGATCCAGGTCTCCACCGAGAACTTGGTCGGCTGCGCGTGCCGTCTGTTGCTGTACGCGTACTGGGTCGTGCCGTTGAAGCCGATCGCGGTCGACGGTCCGGAGACCGCGGCCGGAGTCTGCCGGTAGGACGGGGCGTTGCGCAGGAAGCCGTTGTCCAGGCCGGTCCCCGTGTCGGCGGCGAACGTCGACGTCCCCTCGTCGTACCGCCAGTACAGCGACGCACCGTCGGCGAGCACCCTGGTCGGGTAACTCTCCGCTGCGGAAGCCACGGTGGCGGTCTGGGCGGGCGACTTGGCGCTCGTGTTGGTGCCGTCGCTCGCGCTGATCCGATACGTGTGTGTCTCGCCCGGCGCCACGTCGGTGTCGGTCCACCTCAGCTGCGGTCTGTCCCAGAACACCGAGTAGCCCGTGGTCGTGTGCACGGGGGTGCTCGCACCGTCCTTGTAGATCCGGTACGTGAGTTCGCCGTCGTCGGTGTCGAAGCTGGTCTGCCAGTTGACCTCGACCTTGCCCGCGGCGACCGTGGAGAGGCTGACGTTGGGCACCCACGGGGCCCCGGTGTCCGGACCGTCGGCGAACCGGGTCAGGCCCTGCTGCGCGGCGCCGTTGACCGTGGTGAACTCACCGCCGACCCACAGGTAGTGGTGCCCGCCCTGTTCGGTCTGGGCCATCACCCGTGGTCCGACCGGCTCCCCGATGCCGTCGTTGGTGTCCGGGAACCACGGCAGCAGCTTCGGGTCGTTCACCGACTGGGCGAGGAGATGCTTGCGCGGCTGGTCCGGGAACTCGCCCATGCTGGAGCAGTCATGGGCGTGACTGCCGCTGTACAGGACCCCGTCGTGGACCAACACGGCCTGCGTGGCGCCGAGGCAGGTGTCCCTCCAGCGCTGCTCGAAGTTGCTGAGGTTCAGCGCGATCCGTCCGTCGAAGACACCTCCTCCGGTGCCTTCGTTGGCGGTGTAGAAGCCGGTGGCGTCCGTGGTCAGGTCCTGCACCGTGGAAGTGTTCGGGATGAAGCCCGGGTAGCTCTTGGCGATCGCACCCGTGGTGGCGTCCACGACGGCGAGGGCGTGCGACGTGGTGCCGTTGACGGTGAAGAAGTCACCGCCGATGAGCACATGCCGCCCGTCGGGTGTCACCTGGACGGCGCGGCCCACCTCGTCCGTGTTGGCCGTCCACGGCTTCAGCTGGGCCCCGGTGGTGACGGCGGCGAACTTGTTCCGGGTCTGACCGGCGACGGTGTTGAAGTCGCCGCCCAGATAGACGGTGTCGTCCGTGACCGACAGAGCCCGTACGGTCGCCGAGACGGCGACCTTGAAGTCCTGGCGCGGGGTGCAGGTCGCTGTGTCGATCGCCGCGATATTGCTGACGCCGACCCCGTTCACCGCACCGAACTGCCCGCCCGCGTACAGCGTGGTGTTGTCGGGGGAGAGGGCGAGGGCCCGAACGGTCGCCGTTCCGGAGGAGAGGGTGAACGACAGGCTGCAGCCGGTCGGTGCGCCGGTCGCCGCGTCGAACGCGGCGAAGTTGACCGCGGGCTGTTCGGACGTGCCGGCCGCCGCGCCCGGGGGACGGACGGTGGAGAAGGTGCCGCCGGTGTAGACGACCCCGTCCGTCGCCGCCATCGACCACACGATGCCGTTGGTCTGCCAGGTGGAGAGGTTGTCCGCGGTGAGGGAGACCGGCGGTGTGAGAGCTGCCGCCGGGGAGGCCCCGACCGCGGTCGCGGCCAGGGTTCCGGCGAGCAGGCAGAGCGCGGCGGACGCGGCACGCACCCGGCCACGTCCTGCGCGTCTGCGCCCCGTACTTCCGTTCATCATTCAGCTCCGAAGGTGAGAACGAGCTGCGGCCGGTAGGCCGCGGTTGATACCTCGCTGGACCAGATGCGGAGACTGTCCGTCCCGCTGCTGGTCAGGGCGAGTGAGTAGACGGAGCCGAGTGCTCCGCCAAGTGCCGGTGCGTTCAGCTCCACCGAGTGGTCGGTGGAGACCGAGGTCGCGCCGGTGATGGTCCCCAGCACGGTCGAGGAGAGCGACGGCCGGGTGTTGTAGGTGACCGCCGACTCGGTCCAGGTGCCGGTGACCGGCACCACGGTGTGGCTGTCGGACGAGCCCGCCGTCGAGTCGGACGACGTGCGGAACGTGAGCCGGGCGCCCTTGAGGACCTGTCCGGCAGGGGCCGCGGGCACCGTGAAGCGCAGATAGCTCAGATATGCCGTACTGCCGCGCGAGGCGAGCTGGCTGTCGTTGTAGTTGGTGTTCGGCGCGACGCTGTTGACGTACGCGTCGTCGTCCGGAGTGAGTGTCACGGTGGTGTTGCCGGGGCCGGACGGGGTGTCCGCAAGGGCGTGGTGCGCGGTGACCTGGGTGGCGGTCAGCGCCGACGGGTAGACCGCGGTCTCGTCGACCTGCCCGGCGAAGTAGGTGCTGGTGGGACGGTTCGGCCAGGTGGTCGGCATGGCGTCGCCGCCCACCCGCCAGTACCCGTTGTACGAGCGGTTGCCCGCCGTCGTGTTGGATCCGACGGCCACCCCGTCCACGTACAGCCGCATGCCGGACGGTCCCTGGGTGGCGACGACATGGTGCCAGGTGTTGTCGTTGTAGGAAGCCGACGTGGTGAGGGTGGGCCTGCTGCTGGTGCTGCCGACCTGGACGCCGAAGGCGAGGCGCCCGTCATCGGTCATGTAGACGAGCTTGTCGGAGATGCTGCTGGTGTGGCCCTGTGCGGTGCCGATGTTGTTGCCGTGGCCGACGATCCGGCCGCCGCGCGTGGTGTTGGTCCGGAACCATGTCTCGATGGAGTACGGCGTCGGCGAGGTGTAGTGGTGCAATCGGTCGCTGTACACGTACTCGTCCGTGCCGTTCAGCGACAGTGCCGCCGAACCCGCGACCGCGGCCGGAGTGGACCGGTACGTCGGCGCGTTCATGTACACCCCGCCGTCGCCACCGGCCGAGGCATCCGCGGCGAACGCCCCGCCCGCCTCGTCGTAGCGCCAGTACAGATTGGCACCGTCCGCGAGCACCCGCTCCTGGTACGGGCTCGCCGAGGAGGCCGCGGTGACGGAGGCGGTGGCCGACAGGGCGCTGGTGTTGGTCCCGTCGCTCGCCGTGACCCGGTACGAGTACGTCCGTCCGGCCACCACATCGGTGTCGGTGAACGTCAGCTGCGGGCGGCTGAAGAACAGTGAGGACCCCTGTGTCGTGTACACGGGTGTCGAGCCGCCGTCGCGGTAGATCCGGTAGGTGAGCAGACTGTCGTCCAGATCCAGGCTGGACCGCCAGCTGACCTTCACCTCACCGGCCCGGGGAGCGGAGACACTGACGGCGGGCACGGACGGCGCGCCCGTGTCGGGCGTGTTGGCGAACCGGGTCAGGGACTGCTGGGCGACCCCGTTGACCGTGGTGAACTCGCCGCCCACCCAGAGAAAGTCGCGGCCGTCGCGGGAGGACACAGTCAGGGCGCGCGGCCCGACCGGCTCACCGATTCCGTCATTGGTGTCCGGGAGCCAGCCGAGCATCGCCGGATCATCGACGGACTGGGCGGTGAGGTGCTTGCGGACCTGGTTCGGGAAGCCGCCCATGGTGGAGCAGTCGTGGACATGGCTGCCCGCGTACAGCACTCCCCGGTAGACCCGCAGCGTCTGTGTCGCCCCCTGGCAGGTGTCCCGCCAGCGCTGGTCGAACGTACCGAGCCGCATCGCGAGACGGCCGTCGAAGGAGCCGCCTCCCGTGCCTTCGCCCGCGACGTACCAGCCGTCGGATGCGGTGTCGGTGACGATGTCCTTGACGACCGCGGTGGACGGGATGAAGTTGCCGGTGTAGGCGCGGGTCAGCGCGCCCGAGCCGGCGTCGGTCACGGCGAGCGCGTGCGAGTCGGCGCCGCCGACGGTGAAGAAGTCGCCGCCGATCAGGACGTTCCGGCCGTCCGGAGTGACTTTGAGGGCCCGGCCGGGATCGTCGGCGTCCGGGTTCCACGCGGTCACGGCACCGGCCGCGGTGACGGCGCCGAAGAAGCGCCGGGTCTGGCCGCCCACCGTCTGGAAGTCGCCGCCCGCGTAGACCGTGCCGTTCGCTGCCACGTCGAGCGCCCGTACGGTCGCCCCGAAGTTCGGCGCGAACCCCGAACGGAGGTTGCAGGTAGCGGTGTTGATGGCCACCAGGCCGTTGGCGGCCGTCCCGTTGACGGCGTTGAAGTATCCACCGGCGTACAGCGTGGACTTGTCGGGGGAGAGCGCGAACGCCCGGACCGTGGCGGTGCCGCTGCTGCGGGTGAAGGAGAGCGAACAGCCGGTGGGCGCCCCGGTGGCCGCGTCGAACGCGGCGAAGTTGACGGCGGGCGTCGTGCTGCTGCCCGCCGGGGCACCGGCCGGCCGTACGTTGGTGAAGGTGCCGCCCGCGTACACCACCCCGTTCGCCTCGGCGAGTGCCCAGACGATCCCGTTGGTCTGATAGGTGGTCAGGCTGTCGGCGGTGAAGCCGACCGGCGGAGTCAGCGCCGCGGCCGGGGGAGCGGTGGCCGCCGAGGTGGTGAGTGCGCCCGCGGCGAGTGCGAGGACGGCGACGTACACGCCACTGCGTCTGAGACGTCCTGGTGCTCTCATCGATCCACCCGCACGGCTGCGCCGGTGAGTTGATCGGAGAGTTGACGGATGTCCGCCTCGACCATGATCCCGGCCAGCTCCTGTGCCTTCACGACGGGCTTCCAGCCGAGCAGTTCCTCGGCCTTGGTGGCGTCGCCGATCAGGGCGTCGACCTCGCTGGGGCGCTCGTATTTCGCGTCGTACCGGACGTGATCCCGCCAGTCCAGCCCGGCGTGCTCGAAGGCGAACTCCAGGAACTGCCGGACACTGACCCCTTCACCGGTGGCCACCACGTAGTCGTCCGGCGAGTCGCACTGCAGCATCCGCCACATCGCGTCGACGTACTCGGGGGCGTAACCCCAGTCCCGTACGGCATCGAGATTGCCGAGGTGGAGGTGTTGCTGGAGCCCCGCCTTGATCCGTGCGACGCCACGGGTGATCTTGCGGGTCACGAAGGTCTCGCCGCGGCGCGGGGACTCATGGTTGAAGAGGATCCCGTTGACCGCGAACATTCCGTACGCCTCACGGTAGTTGACCGTCGCCCAGTACGAGTAGACCTTGGCGACGCTGTACGGGCTGCGCGGATGGAACGGGGTCGTCTCGTTCTGCGGCGGGGGAGTGGCGCCGAACATCTCGGACGACGACGCCTGGTAGATCCGGGTGTCGATGCCGCTGGCGCGGACCGCCTCCAGCAGCCGGATGGTGCCGAGCCCGGTGATGTCGCCGGTGTACAGCGGCGCGTCGAACGAGACCCGGACGTGCGACTGCGCTCCCAGGTTGTAGACCTCGTCGGGCTGGATGTCGCGCAGCAGGTTCACCAGCGCGACTCCGTCGGCGAGATCGGCGTGATGCAGGACGAAGGACCGGTTCTCCTCCTCCGGGCCCTGGTAGATGTGGTCGATCCGCTCGGTGTTGAAACTCGACGAGCGGCGTATGAGGCCGTGGACCGTGTACCCCTTGTCGAGCAGCAGCTCGGACAGGTACGAGCCGTCCTGCCCGGTCACGCCGGTGATGAGCGCGGTCTTCGCCACGACTCCCCCCTTCTGTGGTCGTCTGTGTTGCTGTTGGTGCACCGAAATATCGTGATCTGAGCGATCCGCGGCAAAACGTCACCGCGACATACAGTTACTGGCACAATCCGAACCATGACGACTGATCTCCCCGGCCCTCCCCAGGAATCCGTCCGCCCCCTGCTACGTCCTGGCTCCCGCATATTCGTCGCGGGACACCGAGGTCTCGTCGGCTCGGCGGTGGTGCGCCGCCTCACCGCCGAAGGCCACGAGGTGATCACCCGCGGCCGTGACCGGCTCGATCTGCGCGACGCCGCACCGACCCAAGCCTTTCTGCGTGACATCCGCCCGGACGCCGTGGTGCTGGCAGCCGCCAAGGTCGGCGGGATCATGGCCAACAGCACGTATCCGGTGCAGTTCCTCGAGGACAACCTGCGCATCCAGCTGAGCGTGATCGCCGGTGCGCACGCAGTCGGGGTCGAGCGGTTGCTCTTCCTCGGCTCGTCCTGCATCTACCCCAAGCGCGCTCCCCAGCCGATCCCCGAGGACGCCCTGCTCACCGGCCCTCTGGAGCCGACCAACGAGGCCTACGCGCTTGCCAAGATCGCCGGGATCGTGCAGACCCAGTCGTACCGGCGGCAGTACGGCGCCTCGTACATCAGCGCCATGCCCACCAATCTCTACGGGCCCGGCGACAACTTCGACCTGGAGTCCTCGCACGTCCTGCCCGCCCTGATCCGCCGCTTCCACGAGGCGGGACAACACGACGCGCCGGAGGTCACCCTGTGGGGCTCCGGCAGCCCCCGGCGCGAGTTCCTGCACGTCGACGACCTGGCCGCCGCATGCCTCCTGCTCCTGGAGCGTTACGACGGTGACGAACCCATGAACATCGGCTGCGGCGAGGATCTGACGATCCGCGAACTCGCGTCCACGGTGCAGGATGTGACGGGCTACCAGGGTCGTGTCTCGTGGGACACGACGAAGCCCGACGGCACCCCGCGCAAGCTTCTCGACGTCTCCCGCCTCTCCTCCCTCGGCTTCAAGCCGCAGATTCCGCTGCGTGACGGCATCGCCCGGACCTACGCCTGGTGGCTGGACCACCAGGACGCCCGGGACTGACCGGGCCCCCGGCCGGGCCGGGCGGGCCGCCGCGGAGCGCCCCCGGCCCGGCCGGCCGCCCCCGTACGACCGGCCGAGGTTCATCTTCCGCATCCGGTCCCCGCCGCTCTCAGTACGCCCCGCGGCCGTCGGTGACGGCGCGCAGCGTACGGGCCATGAGTCCCAGGTCCGTGGCCACCGACCAGTTGTCGACGTACCACAGATCGAGCGAAACGGTCTCCTGCCAGGAGAGGTCGGAACGCCCGCTGACCTGCCACAGCCCGGTCAGCCCCGGTCGGACCGCGAGCCGCCGGAGCTCGCGCTCGTCGTAGCGGGACACCTCCTCCGGAAGAGGCGGACGAGGACCCACCAGGGACATCTCGCCGCGGACGACATTGAGCAGCTGCGGCAGCTCGTCGAGCGAGCTCCGTCGCAGCAGCCGGCCGATCCGCGTCACCCGGGGATCACGGCGGATCTTGAACATCGCACCGTCGTTCTCGTTCGCTGCGAGGAGCTCCGCCTTGTGCGTTTCGGCGTCCTCGACCATGGTGCGGAACTTCCACATGGTGAACGGCCGGTTGTGCCGGCCCTGGCGGACCTGGCGGTGGAACACCGGACCCTCGGATGTGAGTCGTACGGCTGCCCCGATCAGGAACAACAATGGCGCCAGCAGCACCAGCCCGAGCGCCGCACCCGTGCGGTCCACCGCACCCTTCAGGGCCATCTGTGGCCCCCGGCGGAGCGGCGGAGCGATGTGCAGCAGCGTCAGCCCGGCCGCCGAGGCGGGCCGCACCCGGCCTGCCGCGATCTCCGAGAGGTCCGACAGTACGGACAGCTGCAGCCCCCCGTCGTGCAGGCCCCAGGAAAGTTGCCGCAGCCGCTCCCCGGAGAGCTGTGGTCCGGGTATCACCAGCGCCAGGTCGGCCTCATGGGCGAAGGCTCCGCCCAGCACCGTCGACACGTCGTCGTCGGCGGGAGCCGGTGCGAGGTGCCCCGGGACCGGAGCCTCGCAGCCCAGTGATGCCGCTCCGACGGGTATGGCCGCAACGACGTTGTATGCGTGGTCCGTTCGGGAAGCGAGCAGCCGTACCGCCCGGTCCACCCCCGAAGCCTCACCGACCACCAGCACGCGGTGTTCGGCGCGTTGCCGACTTCCCGGCCAAGGGAGTCGGCGCACGAGCGAAACGGCCACGGTCACCAGCAGGCCGGGCAGGAGCGCCAGGACCGCCGTCGTCGGCCGTACCGGCTTGCCGAACACCGCGCTGAGGACGCCCAGTGCGCCGATGAGCAGCAGCCAGTCCCCGGGCGCGGTCAGTGCGCCTCGGAGGCCCCCCGGCCGCCCGGTTGTGTACCGGCCACGCGCCAGCCGGGTTCCGCACCACACCAACGCGGCAACGATTGCCGACAGTTGGGCCTGCGGGAGCCCGCCCGCGCGAAGGATGAGCCAGGCCGGTATCCCCAGCCCGAGTAGATCGGCCCCGACGACGAGCGGCAGGTGCCGGCCCGGTCGCCTCTTCGGGGCGAGCGTCTGGTCAGAACGTTCGCGCTGTACGGTCGGGGCACTCCACAGCTGTTCAAGTTCCCTGCTGCGAGGCCGATTTGAAGTGGTCCGTCGTAGTGGCGCCCCCGCCAGTCCCACGGATCCGGGTATGTCGGATTCGGGTAGCTCGACATGCCCCATGAACCCCCCAGTCACAGTTGCATCTCCACAAACGGGACGCATCCGCCGATCCTATGGACTGACGGATGCGCCCTCGCTCGCTGCACGATATCCACACACGTGCCATTTCGCTGGAGTTCTCGTGAAGTTCAGACATAAACGATGGCTCGGATCTCGTCCCGTTCCGCGCTGGATACAGGAGGTCTGCGGTCGGCTGTTCGCATTTGGCGGGTTCCGCCCTGGGATCATGTGCGGATATGTCACGCCCTCGCAATGCCGCACCCACGTCTGGGAGGATGCACCCATGGCGGCGAGCGCCGGCAGGCAAGAGAAGGAAGGCGTGCTGTGACTCCCGCGGAGAAGAACTGGGCCGGAAACATCACCTTCGGGGCGCGGCGCCTCCACGCCCCCCGCTCGGTGGCCGGGATCCAGGAGATCGTGGCCTCCGGCGCCACGGTACGGGCACTGGGCACCCGGCACTCCTTCAGCACGGTCGCGGACACGGCCGGAGACCTCGTGTCGCTGGCCGGGCTGGACCGCGTCGTCGAGATCGACCCGGCGGCCGGATCGGTCACCGTCGGCGCGGGACTGCGCTTCGGGGAGTTCTCCGACGTTCTCCATGAGAACGGCCACGCCCTGCACAACCTGGGCTCACTGCCGCACATCTCCGTGGCGGGCGCCTGCGCGACCGGCACGCACGGCTCGGGCATCGGCAACCGCTCGATCGCCGGAGCGGTCCGGGCGCTGGAGATGGTCACGGCGGACGGCGGGATCGTGGAGCTGAAGCGCGGCGACGCGGACTTCCCCGGCGCTGTGGTCGCCCTGGGCGCCCTGGGGGTGGTGACCCGGCTGACCCTGGACCTGGTGCCCGCCTTCGACGTACAGCAGTGGGTCTACGAGGAGCTGCCGCAGTCCCGGCTCGGTGACCCGGACGGATTCGACGAGGTGATGTCCGCCGCATACAGCGTCAGCCTCTTCACCGACTGGCGCGGAGGCCCGGTGAACCAGGTCTGGCTCAAGCAGCGGGTGGATGCCGGAGGAGCGCGGCAGGCACCCGCCGAATGGCTCGGTGCACGGCTCGCGGACGGCCCGCGACACCCGATCCACGGCATGCCCGCTCGGAACTGCACCCGGCAGCAGGGCGTTCCCGGCGCCTGGCACCGGCGACTGCCTCATTTCCGGCTGGAGTTCACCCCCAGCAACGGGGATGAGCTGCAGTCGGAGTACTTCGTGGCACGGCGCGACGCCGCGGCGGCGTACGAGGCACTGGACCGGATCCGGGACCGGATCGCCCCGCTGCTGCAGATCGGTGAGATCCGCGCCGTGGCCCGCGACGACCTGTGGCTCAGCCCCGCGAGCGGCATCGACGCCGTGGCCTTCCACTTCACCTGGGTTCCGGACACGGCCGCCGTCACGCCGGTGCTCGGCGCGATCGAGGAGGCGCTCGCACCGTTCGGTGCCCGGCCGCACTGGGGCAAGGTGTTCACGACCGCGCCCGAGACGCTGCGCGCGCTGTACGGGCGGTACGCCGACTTCGAGAAGCTGATGGCCCGGTACGACCCGTCCGGCACCTTCCGCAACGACTTCCTGGACCGCCACTTCCCGCGGTGACGCACAGTGTGAAGGTCAGCGGCCGTCGTGCTTGTGCCGGTGTCGGGACGGCCACGCGGTCGCCGATCTTCCCGGCGCGAGATGTTCCACCACCTCGGCGAGCTCCTCGCAGGCCTGCTCGATCCTGTGCCGGACATTCATGCTCTCGCTGACGATCGATGCCAGCAGCAGTGCGGTGAGGGCCATGGAGCCGTTGAGGATCGTCAGATTGAGCATGATCTCAAGGATCGTGTGACCGGTGAACGGTCCCACTTTCTCGCTGCCCGCGACGATCGCCAGCACGGACAGCACCAGGGCGCACGGCGCGCTGCCCGCGAGCTGGAAGCGCAGCGCGGCCCAGATGAGCACCGGGAACGTCACGTAGAGCATCGACAGTGAGCTTCTGGTGGCCACCAGGCCGAGCACGACGCAGACGACTGCCAGCGCGGTCGCCTCTGCCCACCGGTCGGTCCTCCGCGGCAGCCGCGCCCTGCGCATCACGAGGAGCACCGGGGTGACGATGAGTACACCCATGGCGTCCCCCGCCCACCAGGCTGCCCAGACCGGCCAGAATTGGCCGAGCGGCAGCCTGCCGGTGACGGCCAGCATGATCGTGCCCATGGAGGCGCTGATCAGCATCCCGGCCATCGCACCGAGGAAGACCAGGACCACCCCGTCACGCAGCCGGTCCAGCTCCTTCCGGAATCCGGCCTGACGGAGCATGAGGTACGCGCAGACCGGCGCGAGCGTGTTGCCTGCGACGATGCCGGGGGATGCGAGGTTGACCGGACCGGTGACGGTGGCGACGACGAGCAAGGATCCAAGAGCGATACCGGGCCAGATACGCAGGCCGAGATAGAGCAGAGCGCTCAGTGCGATGCCCGTCGGCGGCCAGAGGGGGGTGACTCTGGCGCCGTGGACGGTCACCTGCCGGAGCAGACCGATCTGTCCCGCAGCGTAGTAGGCGGCGGCAACCGCCAGGATGCTGAGGGCGGTCACCGCCGTGTCTCTGGTTCCCTCACTGCGGATCACAGGTCTCATGAGACACCGCGGGCCCGGGGCGGCGGCTGTGTGACACGCTCGGCTCGGCGATGCTCACGGTGCGCTGCCGGCGTCACCGGTCGTCACGCTGTGCGGCCCGGGATGCGTCGTAGCGCAGGACGAGTACGGCGGCATCGTCCTCGTGCCCGGTGCGTTCCGCCGCCTGCAGCACCGCGTCGGCCAGCTCGTCGGCCCCGGCCCCGGCCGCGGCGCGTGGGGCCAGCAGCTGCACCACCGTGTCCAGGCCCTCCTCGATCGGGAACGACGGCCCCTCGACCACGCCGTCGGTGAGCAGCACGAACGCCCCCGGGGCTGTCAGCCGGTGCCGCGTGACCGGATACCGCGGACCGGCCTGAATGCCCAGCGGCAGACCGCCCGCGTCCTCGAAGATGCCGGAGCGTCCGTCGACCGTCGCCCATACCCCGGCCACATGTCCGGCGCGCGCGGTGTCGAGTACCCACGTGCGTGTGTCGAGACGGGCGAACGTGCAGGTCGCGAAGAGCGTGCTGTCGACGGACAGCAACAGATCATTGGTGCGGCTCAGTATCTCGCCCGGATCCGAGGTCGTGGCGGCGAACGCCCGCATCCCGATCCGGATCTGCCCCATGAACGCGGCGGCTTCGACGTCATGGCCCTGTACGTCCCCGATGGCGAAGGCGAGCGTGCCGTTCGGCAGCGGAAAGCAGTCGTACCAGTCGCCACCGATGTCCAGGCCACTGCGGGCCGGCGTGTAACGGGCCGCCGTCTGCAGACCGGGGCGGGTGAGCAGGGTGGCCGGCAGCATCTCGCGCTGCAGCGCCTCGGCCAGCTCCACGCGCGCCTGGTGCAGCTGCACCTCCTGCCGCGCCCGGGCGGTGAGCCGCTGCAACGTGGCGAGCAGCTCCTCCGAACTCACCGAAGTGGGAGGACGACGCCGGTTCATGGGCCGCTCCGCAGTGCATTCGTTCGCGAGCCGCAACATACAGGGCCTCACGTGGCGGGACGGAACCGTGAGGCCCTTCTTCCGGCTGCCGCCTGCATCATATTTCGGTGGTGAACACTCTGCAGCGCGAGCAGCCGCCGGCCGATCGCATCGTGCCGACCGGAAGGGGCCGGGTCGGGAGCGCGCGAACGGACGCGGGTGGAGAGATCCTGAGAACAGGACCGCGTCGTCGCGGCCCACCGTGGCCGCGCGCGGGCGAGGAGGTGCGCAATGACACGCACGCTGGAATGGAAGCTCCGCCTCGATCTGTCCGAGGAGGAGGGCACGACCAAGGCCGAAGCCGTGCTGGACACCGGTTCCGAGAGGCTCACGGGCCACGGGGTGGCGCGCTGCAACCCGACGGACGTGGACATCCCCAGCATCGGTGACGAACTCGCGGCGAGCCGCGCGATGAAGGATGTCGCCGGCCAGCTGATGAGAGAGGCGGACCGCGAAATGGAAGCAGTGGGTGCCGGACCACCCAAGGGTCCCCTCGGCAAGCCGTACGCCTGGACCGATGTGTCGAGCTGAGGCCTTGGTTCCGGATCGGACCGGATCAGGGCGTGACCCGCCGCCGGGTGACCGGTGTCGTCGCGGTGCGCGCGGCTGCACGGCGAAGGGGGGAGACAACGAGAGGGCTTCCCCCAGGCCTTCAGGGCTGTTCCCGTCCCGCGGAGGACGTATGACCCGTATCTCATGGAAGTGTTCACGATCGGCACCCGGCTGACCCGGGTGACCCGCGAGATGACGCACCGCGATCCGGACACGGCACCGGCCGCCGTTGCGACGGCCGTCCCCGAGCGGAGCGACGGCACCCGGCAGGGCGAGACGCCGGGTGCCGTCCTCGACACAGGGGGGCGACGCACCACCGCACGGGGAACCGCGGCCGTCGTGCTCCCCGACGGCCGGGAGCGCGGCCACCCCGCGCTGCTCGCGGATCGGATGCGGTGGCTGCACCGGTCGGCACACCGGGTGGTGCGGTCCAACCCGCGCCGGGCCGCACCGGGTTCCGAACCACGGGCAGCGGTCATGGCAGCAGCGCTGCCCGGCGTGGACGCGTTCGTCGACGAATACGGCCTGCAGGCCCTGGAGCAGTCGGCGGCCGTCGTCGGTGGAGCCGCACCGGCAGGCGGTGAGTGCCATGCGTGAGATCCTCCCGGCGCTGAGCCGCTGGTACGCCTGCGGTGAACCGTTCGGACTTGCGACGGTCGTCGCGGTCACCCGCAGCGCGCCCCGCGGCCCCGGGGCGGCGATGGCGGTGGGGCCCGGAGACGAAGTCGTGGGCAGCGTCTCCGGCGGCTGCGTCGAAGGCGCCGTCTTCGACCTGGCCAAGGAGGTCGTGGAGACCGGACGGGCACAGCTCCACACCTTCGGATACAGCGACGAGGACGCCTTCGCCGTCGGGCTGACCTGCGGAGGCGAGATCACCCTCCTGGTACGTCCCGTGTCGGCCGTCACCGACCCCGCGTTCGGCGAGGTCGCCGCATCGGTCGCCGCACACCGTCCGGTGGTGGTCGCGACCGTGACCGACGGCCCCGCCCCGCGCGGCGCCGCGCTCGCCGTATGGCCGGACACGGTGTCCGGCTCCCTGGGCACCAGCGGCCTCGACGTCGCCGTCACCGCCGACGCCCGGGGCGAACTGGCCCAAGGGGCAACGGGCCTGCGCCACTACGGACCGCGCGGCGAGCGCCGCGAGGACGACGTCACCGTGTTCCTGCAGTCGTTCGCGCCGCCGCCGCGCATGCTGGTCTTCGGTGCGATCGACTTCGCCGCCGCCGTGGCCCGCATCGGCGCGTTCCTCGGCTATCGGGTCACGGTGTGCGACGCCCGCCCGGCCTTCGCCGATGCCCGCCGCTTCCCGGCCGGGGCGGAGGTGGTCGTCGACTGGCCGCACCGCTACCTGCGCGGCACCGACACCGACGAGCGGACCGTGATGTGCGTACTCACCCACGATCCGAAATTCGACGTCCCGCTGCTGGAGGTGGCCCTGCGCTCCCCGGCCGCGTACATCGGCGTGATGGGGAGCCGCCGCACCCATGAGGACCGTCTGGCCCGGCTGCGCGAGACCGGACTCGGCGAGGCGGAGCTCGCGAGACTGCGCTCGCCCATCGGCCTCGACCTCGGCGCCCGTACCCCCGAGGAGGTGGCCGTCTCGATCGCCGCGGAGATCGTCGCGCTTCGCTGGGGTGGTACCGGCGCCCCTCTGGCGGACACGGCCGGGGCGATCCACCGGCCGCGACCGAAGGCCGTGTGAGGAGGAGACCATGCAGCTGCACAACTCATTCACCGTTCCGGTACCGGTCGACGAGGCGTGGCGGGCGCTGCTCGACATCGAGCGGGTCTCGCACTGCATGCCCGGCGCCATCGTGGAGGACTTCGACGGCGAGACCATCAAGGGCTCCGCCGAGGTGCGGGTGGGGCCGATCACCGTGACCTACCGCGGCACGGCGACCTTCCTGGAGACGGACGAACCGGAGCACCTGATCGTGCTGGCCGCCAAGGGCAAGGAAGTGCGGGGCCAGGGCATGGCCGCGGCCGCCGTCACCGGGACCCTCGTCGAGCGCGGCGGCGGCACGACCGTCACGGTCGACACCGACCTGACGATCACCGGACGGCCCGCCCGGTTCGGCCGCCGAGTGATGAGCGACGTCAGCGACGAGCTCGTCGGGCAGTTCGCCGGGTGCCTCTCCGCCCAGCTGTCGGAGGCGGCAGCGGCCGCGTGTGGACCCGCAGCGCAGAACGGCGCCGCGGAACCGGCTGGGCGCGGGCCCGTCCCGTGGACCGGCGCCGCGGAGCCCGAACCCGCGGCGCCGCCCGTGGGCGGCGGCACAGGCGCATACGAGGCGGAGCCGGTCGATCTGATGCGCAGGGCGGGTGCGCCGGTGGCCGAACGCGCGGCGGCGGTCCTCGGCGCGGCCGCCCTTGCCGCGCTGGTCGTGCTCCTCCTGCGCGCGATCTGCCGCCGGCGGGGCGGCCGGACCGTCGGGGTCCCGATCGGTTCTCAGCCGACGTAGGTGATGTCCGAGGGGGAGTGGATGCGGTTGCTGCCATCCGCTCCGGTACCGATCCTGGTGGGCTCGCCGCTCATCACCCTTGTACTCGGTGCGGATGTCGATATCGGCGTCGCCGGCCGCTCGGACCGTAGCGTTGCCCCTGCCAGAGATCGATCCGTGCGATTCCGGGGTGGGATGACGCCATGTGCTGGAGTGCCACCGCCGATCTCGTGGCCGGTACGGGCATCGCCGCGATCGGAGCGGCCTGCGTCGCGCGCACCCGCCGGACCCGTGATCTGCCGCTCGCCGCACTGCCGTTGCTCCTCGGAACCCATCAGATCATTGAGTCGATCGTCTGGCGCTCCGGTGGCGGCACGGGCCCCGCCACCGTGGTCTGGGCCGTCATCGCCCTGCCGCTGTTGGCGTTGTGGGTGCCGCTCGGTGTGCTGTGCGCCGCGCCGCCGGATGCCCGGCGCCGACTCCTGATCCCGCTCACGGTGGGCGCCGTGACCGCCGCCTCCCTCGCGTCCGGTCTGGCCACCCGCCCCGTGACCGCAGAGATCCGCGGCCACACCCTCGGCTATGTCCTCGACCTTCCCCACTCCGAACTGCTGGTCGTGGGTTACCTCGTGGCCACGGTCGGCTCTCTGCTGCTCTCCGGCGACCGGCTGCTCCGGCTGCTCGGCGTCCTCGTCGCCGTCGGGGCCGGGGTGTGCGCGGAGCTGTGGCGGCTGGAGTACGTCTCGACCTGGTGCGCGTTCGCGGCGGTGTGTTCGGTCGTCCTCCTCGCCCGGGCGCGACGCCGGCCGCCTGCGGACCCACGGACACCGGCGCAGAACTGCTGAGGTTCACTCCACCGACGGGGCCGGCAGTCCGATGGGATTGGGGAACGGCAGCACCTTGGCCTCCAGTACCCGTCGGGTCGGCAACTCCAGTGCGGCGAGGAGTGTATCCACGGTGGTGTCGTCGAGCGTGCGCAGCAGCCGGGCGGCCAACCGGTCGGTGGCGTCCTCGATCAGAGCCCGCTCCTCATGGCCGCGCGGCGTGGCGGCCCCGTCCGCGTCGACGAGTCCGCGCGCACGCAGCCGCTCCTGGGCCGCAGCCCACTCCTCCTCGCTCCAGCCCCGGTCGAGCCGGATCCCGTCGCGGGGGACCCGGTCGGTCGCGGCGGCGAGAACGAGGGCCTCCGGAGCGTCCAGATCATGATCGGCGAGCACGGCTATATGGGCGTCTCCCCGGAACTCCCGCACAGATGTGCTGAGTTGCCACAGCCTCTCCACCGGGTCGTCCCGGTCGCAGAGCGGGCGGTTGGCGGCGAACAGGGGCCGGGCCATCAGGGGCGCGTCCTCCACCATGGCCGCCAACGGCGGGCAGAGCTCACCGGCTCGGTCCTCGATGCCGGGGATCACCCTGCGCAGTGCCTCGGCGGCCCGCTGGGCGCGCATGTCCGTCATCGCCCCGGGAGCGACGATCTGCCACGCCGCGGGCAGTGCCCGCGCCACCATCCCGGGGGCGAAGACGCCGAGTGCGGCGGCGGCCGTACCCGGGTCGACCCGCCCCATCGGGGCGGTGCGCGCGGCGAAATACCCCATCCAGAACCCCTTCAGGCCAAGGGACTTGCCCATGGCGCGGCACTGCGCGTCGAAATACGTGACCGCATGGAGGGGTTCGGTTCGTAGCCACAGGGTGCGGGATCTCGACTTCATGCACACCAAGCTAACGCGCGCCGAAGTGCCGCTCCACGATCGCCGTGGTGTCGGTGCCGCGCGGCAGGATGCCGTACTGGTGACCGCGGTCCGCGCCGAGGCGTGCGGCGACGAACGCCTCGGCCATGGGCGCCGGAGCATGCCGCAGCATCAGCGAGGACTGCAGGGCGAGAGCCATGCCCTCGACCGTCGCCCGCGCACGGAGCTCCGCGGCGAGCGGATCGCGCAGATCCGCGACCAGCTCCTGACGCACCCGCAGCACATGCGCGTCCAGCACGGCACTGGCCCCGGCCGTGGTCTCCAGCTCGGCCCAGAAGGCATCCAGGGACTGTGGGGTCCTGGCGATACCACGCAGCACATCGAGCGCGATCACATTGCCGGAGCCCTCCCACACCGCCATCACCGGCTGCTCGCGGTAGCGCCGGGCGAGCGGCCAGTCCTCGGTGTAGCCATTGCCGCCCAGACACTCCAGGGCCTCGTAAGCGTGGTGCGGACCGCGCTTGCAGATCCAGTACTTGGACACCGCGGTGGCCAGTCGGCGGAACATCGTCTCGGACTCGCTGCTGCCGGTCTCGTAGGCCCGGGCGAGGCGAAGCGAGGTCCAGGTCGCCGCCTCCGTCTCCAGGGCCAGGTCGGCGAGGACCGCTGTCATGGCGGGCTGCTCGACCAGCCTGGCACCGAAGGCGCTGCGGTGCTGCGCGTGCCAGATCGCCTCGGACACCGACTGGCGCATGCCCGCGGTGGTGCCGAGAACACAGTCCAGACGGGTGTGGTTGACCATTTCGATGATGGTGGGAACGCCACGACCGGGCTCGCCGACCCGCACCGCCCAGGTTCCGTCGAACTCCACCTCGGACGACGCGTTCGACTTGTTGCCGAGCTTGTTCTTCAGCCGCTGGATACGGACGGTGTTACGGGTGCCGTCGGCCAGCACACGCGGTACGAGGAAGCAGGTCAGCCCGGCCGGGGCCTGGGCCAGAACGAGGAAGGCGTCCGACTGCGGGGCCGAGAAGAACCACTTGTGGCCGGTCAGCAGGTGGGTCCGGCCGTCGGGGTCGGAGACAACCGGAACCGCGCGGGTGGTGTTGGCGCGAACGTCGGATCCCCCCTGCTTCTCCGTCATGCCCATGCCGAACGTCAGCCCCGACTTGCTGCCCGGAGCGATCAGCCGCGGGTCGTACGAGCGGCTGAGCAGGCCCGGGAGCCAGTCACGGCCCACCTCGCCGTCGCGCTGCAGGACGGGGACCACGGCGTGCGACATCGACATCGGGCAGGCGTGACCCGGCTCGATCTGGGCGAACAGCATGAACGACGCCGCCCGCGCGACCGCGGCACCCGGCTTCGGATCGGCCCAGGCCGCGGTGTGCGTGCCGTAGCCCACGGCCGCGCCGATGACCTCGTGGTACGCGGGGTGGAACTCGACTTCGTCGACGCGATGGCCGTACCGGTCGTGGGTGCGGAGCACGGGAGGTGAGGTGTGCGCGAGCTCCGCGTTCCTCTGGAAGGGTTCCGAGCCGACCAGGCTGCCGATCTCATGGAGCTCCGGCTCGTGCCAGGCCGCGCCGAATGCCCGTACCGCTTCGGCGAGCGGTGGATTGGTGCCGTACTCGTCCAGGCCGGTCCGGGGCGGCACCTGATTGGTGACCTCGTGGGTGGGGTGCGATGCGGGAGCCCCCGACCGGAGGCCGGTGGGGTGGGCGGTGACGGTCATGGCGGCGGTCCTGTCTGACGTCGGCGGTAGGAGTTTCGGCCGGGAGGCTGCTCTGCTGGTACGGCGGTGCGGTCAGGTGCCGCCCGCTCCCACCGCTCTCAGGCACAGTGTGGCGATCTCCGCCACGACCGGCTCCGGGTCGGTGCGTTCCCCCACCGGGGAGAGCGGACCGAGCAGCGCCTCACTGATCGCCCCGATCACCGCGGCGGCCGCGAGCCGGACGTTCTGCACGGGCAGCTCGCCGGCCTCGATCCCCGCGGCGATGATCATCTCGGCGAGGGTGTGGTAGCCGCGGCGATAGGTCAGCCGCTCCGCCTCGACCAGCGGATCGACCGGCTCGGCAAGCAGCGCCCAGGCCGTGCGGGGTGCTCGCAGCGCGCGGAACGCGAAGACCTCGACCAGGGTGCGCAACTGCTCCGCCGCCCCTCTTGTGGCGCCCACGGCCTGCTGCACCGCGGTGAGTTCATGACCGGCGACATGACGGAAGACCGCGGCGAGCAGCTCCTGCTTGGAGGCGAAGTGGTTGTAGACGCTGCCGGTGGCGACTCCGGCCCGCTCGGCGAGCGCGGAGATGCTGGCCGCGGCGTATCCGCCCTCGGACAGCAGTTGCCGCGCGGCGTCCAGCAGCCGCTGGCGATGCGCGAGCCGGGTCGCCTCGGTACGGGCGGTGGGGCGGTAGGCCATGATGATCTGAACCTCGATTCATAACTTCAGGTCCCACTGAACCACCGCCGCGCCGGCCGCGCAATGATCGGCGGCCGCCGGCGGGGAGGTAGAACCCTCTTTCCCCTTCCTCCGAGTAGCAGAAAGCCCGTTCGAGGTCGGGTGGGCGACGGCTGTTACAGAAATCCGCGCCTTTCTCGCAAGGGTGAGCTGTGGTGTACACGGGTTGACGTGGTGCGCGCCGTGCCGGGTGTGCCGGTATCGAACGGGTGGGTGCAGCGGTCAGCGATTGACGGGTACCCGGGTAGTTGAATGCGTGCCCAATGCATGCGTGTGTGACGGAAATGTCTGCATTTCGTAACACGCATCGAGGCTAATGCCATAAATCGGGCTATCGGGCCAAAGTGTGCGCTCTCGGCTTCACGTCGGGATCGATCAACGCTCGGACCACACGGTCCGGGCCTGCACCTGAGGGGTTTTCATGTCCCGTTCCGCATGGCGGTTCACTGCTACCGTCATTGCTGCCGGCGCGTTGGTGGGCGCCGCCGCTCTCCCGGCCGCCGCCGACGACAACGACCGTGGTTATGGCCGGCCGAGCTCGTATTCCGGCGCCGTCCTGGGCGAGATCCAGTACGACAGCCCCGGATCCGACAACGGCACCAACCGCAGCCTTGACCGCGACTACAAGGACCGCGACTACAAGGACCGCGACTACAAGGACCGCGACTACAAGGACCGCGATCGCAAGGACCGCGACCGCATGGACCGCGATCACAAGGACCGCGACCGCATGGACCGCGATCACAAGGACCGCGATCACAAGGACCGCGATCACAAGGACCGCGACCACAAGAACCGCGACCACGCCGGTTGGGGCCACAAGGATCGCGATCACAAGAACTGCGATCGCAAGGACCGCGACCACAAGAACCGCGACCACGCCGGTTGGGGCCACAAGGATCGCGATCACAAGAACTGCGATCGCAAGGACCGCGACCACAAGA
>NZ_JBHVEE010000005.1:131566-151351 GCF_042802415.1 Streptomyces sp. NPDC057486
TACCGCGACCACGCCGGTTGGGGCCACGACGGTCGTCGTTGACCCCCTGCACCCACCTGTCCTGACTCTCTGACCCCTGCTCCCCGACCCGGGAGCGGGGCCCCGCCCCATCCGTCCGCGGCGCACCTCGGCCCACCCGGCCGCGGTGCGCCGCCTGAGTCATGGGCAGCGGTTCACGGGCCCCTGCGACGGAAGCCGCCCGCGGCGCGAGCCCGTCGCCGGCCCGGCGGTCAGAGCGAGCGGGCGCACGAGCGCCGCGATGCAGCACGGGCGAGCGGAGGGTGCACTCGTCAGTCCTGGCGCGCGATCTCCTGTTCGGCCCAGAGAGCCTTGCCGGTCCGGCCGTATCGGGTGCCCCAGTGGGTGGCGAGCTGGGAGACGATGAAGAGCCCGCGTCCGCCTTCGTCGACGGTGCGGGCTTGGCGCAGGTGCGGGGCCACTGAACTGCTGTCGTGGACCTCGCAGGTCAGCGAGCGGTCCCGGATGAGCCGCAGGTGCAGCGGCGGGGTGCCGTAGCGGACGGCATTGGTGACCAGCTCGCTGACGATCAGTTCGGTGGCGTAGACCGTCTCTTCGTCGAGGTCCCAGCCCTCGAGCCGGTCGCGCACGAGCGTACGGGCGATGGCGGGGGTCGTTCGGGCGTGGGCCAGCTCCCACGTGGCGACGTGGTCGGGCGGAACCGTGCCGGTCCGGACGAGGAGCAGGGCGGCGCCGTCGGGGTGGCTGCCGGCCGGCAGGCTGTAGACGACGTCGTCGCACAGCTCCTGCAGGCCGCGTCCGGGGTGCACGAGCGCCTCCCGGACCCTCGCGGCGCTCTCGGCGTCGGGCAGCAGAGCACGGGTGCCGAGCGCCAGGACGCTGCCCTCTTCCAGTTGAAGGGTGGCAGTGGCGAACGGGGCGCTGTCGGCAGAGAAGAGGGCGGGCCCCTCGGGCACGTCGAAGGGCGGCGTGCTCCCGTCGGGGCCGATGACGATCGGCTCGGGATGCCCCGCCAACGCGATCGTGCAGCGGCGCGTGAACGGGTCGTAGACCGCGTACAGACACGTCGCCGTCAGGGATTCGTGGTGCAGGGAGTCGCCTGGGGGCAGTGCGGCACGCTCCTGGGCCAGGCGGCCGGCCGTGTCGTTCAGCCGGGCCAGGACTTCGTCGGGTTCCAGGTCGAGACCGGCCAGCGCATGGATGACCGTACGCAACTGTCCCATGGTGACGGCTGTCTGGAGACCGTGCCCCGCGACATTGCCGACAACCATTGCGGTGCGGGCGCCGGACAGGCCGATGGTGTCGAACCAGCAGCCGCTGTTGCGCCCGGGAAGGAGGACATGGGCGGTGTCGACGGCGACATGGCTGCCCTCGTGCTGCGGCAGCAGCCGCCGCTGCACCGTCGACGCGATCACGTGGTCGCGCTCGAACCGGCGCGCGTTGTCGATGCTCAGTGCGACATGGGCGACCGCGGTCAGCGCGAGAGTGACGTCGTACTCGTCGTACGGCTCCGACCCTCCGCGGCGGTACAGGCTCACCAGGCCGAGGACGGCGCCACGCAGCTTCAGCGGGGCGACGATCAGCGAATGGGCCCCGATCGCCCGGATCAGCCGGGCGCTCTCGGGATCCGCGACCAGCCACGGGGTGTCCGCGTCGAGCCGGATCCGACGGGGCCGCAGGTCGGACACCGCCAGGGCGAACGGGGTACGGACGGGCAGCCTGCGTGTGTCACCGACGAGACCGTCCTGGGGACCGGTGCCGTCGGCACCTCGCAGCGCTGCCCGCCGCAACGGCACTTCGAGCCCCAACGGGCCCACCCGAGGATCCGCACCGCGCAGCACGTCGTCCACCACCTCGACCACGGCGAAGTCGGCGAACCCCGGTACGACCGCGTCGACGAGCGCCTCGCAGGTGGTCGCCACATCGAGGGACCGGCCCACCTCCTTGAGCACACCGGCCAGGGTCGCGGACCGGGCGCGGGCCCTCTCACGCTCGGTGACATCGACGACCGAGGCGAGCAGGCCGAGGGGCTGCCCCTGTACGTCGTCGAGGCGGTAGACCGAGACCATGAGACTGCGATCCGGACCGGGCGTGTCCCGGAGGCGGCCCCGGACGAGGCGGTCGCGCACGGGCGCGCCGGTGTCCAGCACTCGTTGCAGCACCGCCCTGGCCTCGTCGGGCCGTTCGAGGTGGTACGCGTCGGAGAAGGGACGCCCGACAAGCCGCTGGGCGTGGGCAGGGTCGGACAGGGAGTTGATCCGCACCAGCCGAAGCTGTGGATCGAGCACATGGAGGCCCACGGACGACTGGGTGAACAGTCTTTCGAGGAGCGCGGTCCCCATGGCGTCGGGCGGCGTCGACGCGGGGACGGTGGGACCTGCGTCCGACACGGTTGCACCCCGATCGCGCTCTGCTGGTCTCTGTGCATCGACACGTATGGGATCAGCGTCCGCGCTGCCCGCGCGCCCGGCCACCGATATGTGGCAGACGGGGGAATGCGGAACAGGGGCGTCGGCACACACCCCGGCGGAGGGGGCGGCAACCTTCCTGCTTCCGGCGGGAACTGACGTGACGACATCCGAGCGCCCGGTCGGGGCGGGGCGACAGACCGAGTACCGGCGGCCCCAGCGGTGACCGGCCCTCATGTCCTTCGGGTGTGCGAGACGGCCCCCGGCTGGGGGGCGGGGCCAGGATCAGGCCCGCACCGGCAGTCGTTCAGCGGCCCACCGAACTCAGAGCCCGGTGACTTTGGCGCTCGCCGACAGCCGGTAGACCAGGGTGACCGTGCGGCGGCCGCCGGGCGGGAGGGTGACGTCCCAGCGGGCGATGCCCTCGGCGTCGACCACGTCGGGCGCCGGGGAGCATGAATCCTTGTGCAGACGTACCTCCACCGCCGAGACCTCGGAGACCGGGATCCGCTCCCGAAGGACGACCACCCGCTCGTCGTGCTCCCCGGGGGCGGAGAACCGGGACAGGTGCAGCCGGACGGTGCGGGTGACCACGGTCCGCTGGGTGATACCGGCGGAGTCGCGGGACTCCTCGGCGTGCCGGACGACGCTGTAGTCGTCGCAGCTGCCGAAGGCCAGCTCGACGGGGGCGCCGGGGGCAGTGAAGTCCAGCGTGCCGCGGCCGCTGAATCCGCTGCCGCGGACCAGGTCCACGGGCCCGGCGAGCAGCGCGTGGCCGGACAGGTTGTCGAACCGCACCACCTGGGTGACCAGGGTGGACAACTCCGGTGAGCAGACGTACTCACTGGGCGCGGCCGTGGTGAATGCGGACAGCGGCACTCGGTGGGCGCGGCCGTCACCGGGCACCGAGACCGGCGCGGGGGATCTCAGCACCAGCGCCTCGCCGCCGTCGTCCACCCCCGGCAGGCCGAGCACCGGGGCCGGGCCGAGGGCCCCGGTCTCCTCCTCGCGCAGCTCGACATCGACCGTGCGGCGCTCCGCTGCGGAGCGGTCCTTGAGTGTCAGCCGGTCCTCGCCCAGCCATGGCGGATCGGTGGCCAGCGCCGAGCGGGCCGTCGACAATGTCAGCCGTACGTCCGACCAGTCCTCACCGGTGCGCTGCCAGACCATCGCGTCGGTCTCCAGTGTCAGGGAGGCTCCGTCGAGCACGGCCCGGTAGGCGGGCCGCCACAGCGCACACGGGGTGAGGTGGCTCAGGCGCAGTTCGACCGGCCCGGCGACCGTGGTCTCCACGGTCAACTCGATGTGACCGACCAGCTCGGCAGGCTCCTCCTCGGAGAGATCCATGGCCCGCTGGGCTTCACCGAGTTCGACAGCGAGGGCGGCCAGCCGGGCCTCCACGGAGCGGAGTTGCTCGCCGTGCGTGTCGCGCTCGTCGTCCACCCGGTCCAGTTCGCGGGCCCAGCGGGGCCGTTCGGTCTCCCCGGAGCCGGCACCTTCGCCGATCTCGCGCAGCAGATCGGCGGCGAGGCGGCCGAGCAGGTCGAGGCGGGCATGCAGCCGGTCGCGTCGCCGCCCCAGGTCCAGCCGCTCCTCTTCGAGGGTGTGTACGCGGTGGCGCAGGGCGGAGTCGTCGTCGGTGAACGGCAGCGGTCCGCGCGGCGTCCAGCTGCGGACGATCCGCACGTCGAGCACGGTCGCGGGGTGATCGGCGGTCAGCTCGGCATGGAGCGTCCGGTCGACGGCCAGCGCACTGACCGGCCCGAGACGCAGCCGTTGGATCCCGGCCTCCAGGTCGAGCACGACGGCGCGCTCGATGTGGGCGCGATCCTCGAGGCAGGTGACAGCGGTGACGGGGAGGGCGATCGGCTTCGGGGCCGTGGACATGGCGTGTGTCAGCTCCTGCGGTTGCCGCCGACGAGGGCCTTGCCGGTCGGGATGCGGATCTCGTAGCCGCCGTCGAAGGCGGCAGTGGCGCCTGCGGGCAGGTCCAGTCGCCAGACGCGGGTGCCCGGCGCGTGTCGATCGGGCCCCACGCCTTCCTCGGGTGCCGTCCAGTCGGCCCGTTCCTCGATCCGGACGTCCGGATCGGAGGTGACCGGCACCCGCTCGCGGACTTCCACGGTGACGGGCCTCGCGAGCCCGTTGGCCAGCTCCACGTGGACGCGGTGGTCGAGCACGGTGGTGTTGTTGCGCAAGCCCGAGGTCGACTCGTGCAGACTCGTACGGTGGATGACCCGGATGCCCTCGGCCGGCCCGAGCCCCACCCGGCGGACACCGCCGGGGGCAAGCGTGGGCAGTGCGGCGGTCAGCAGGAATTCGTCGTCGACGGTGATCTCCATCGGGCCGGCCAGCAGTGCCTGGTCGGTGGCGTTGGAGAGCACCAACGTCGCGTACACGGCCTGCTCGACGGACGGAACGCAGAGGTACTCGGTACGCAGGCCGACCGGGATCTCGCCGACGGTGACGGTGTGCCAAGTGCCGTCGGACGGAATGTCGGCGCGGGCGGTGGCATCGAAGCGGTGGTCGAAGGAACCCGCCGACTCGCGGGGCCGCACGGCCTGTCCGGGCAACGGCAGTGCGGCCACCGCTTCGGCGCGGCGGCGGTACTCGGCCGCCACCGGGTCGAAGGGAGAGTCGGGAAACAGCCGGCCTCTGCGACCGCCCTGCTCGTCGGGGCCGCACAGGACAAGGCCGACATAGTCGAGTTCGGCGCCGCTCGGCTGCGGTGGACCGGCTACCGGTGCCGGAGGGGGTGGCGGCGCAGCCCGGCCAGGAGCCGCGGGTGCCATGGCGGCGGGGGAACCCGCGAAGGACCTGCCGCCGGTACGCGGCCTGTCGCCCGGTCGCGACCCGGCCGGCTGCGCAGGGGCCGGCATCCCGCCGCCGAAGACTTCCGGGGGAGCGCCGTCTGCGCTGCCGGGCACCGAGACCGCGATCGGCGGACCGCCGTAGCTCTGCGGTGCCGGCGGCGGGGGAGGCGGCGGTGGAACGGGACCGGACGCGGAGCCGCCCGCGGCACCCATGGGCGCGGAGCCGGCCCGGACGGCCGCGGGTGCGGCGGTCGTGGCGGGGCCAGGGCCTGCCGCGTCGTACCCGGAGAACAGGTCGACGAGCCCGGCCGGGGGCTCGCGCCAGCCAGAAGGCGCGGGGGCGGGCTGACTGCGTCCGATCCGGATCGAGCGGAGCCTCGGCAGGTCGGTGCGGCGCCGATGATCGGCGGTGGCCACGGCGATGCGTACGCCGGTCCAGTCCTCGCCGGTCCGCTGGGCGACCGAGGCGCGCAGCACCAGACGGCCGCTGCCGTCGCCCTGACGGTGAGTGAGACGGTAGGTCGGCACCCAGACGGTGCCCGGCACCCCGTACTCCAGCTCCACCTCCACCTCCGCCTCACCGGTGCCGTCGAGGGTCAGCACCGCGCAGACCGTGGTCTCCACGTGCGTTGACGGCGCGTCGGTGGAGGCGCGGGCGAGCCGGTCGGCGGCGACGGTGAGATCGTGCTCGACGTTGCGCAGCGCCTCCTCCAGCTCGACGAGGCGGTTGTGCAGTCCCGTCAGCCGCTCGTCGACGAAGTCGGCGAGCTCCAGCCACGCGTCGACCGGGGTGCGGCGGTGCGGATCTTCGCGCCTGCGGGCTGGTGGGACCGGGTGGAGAGCCCTGACCTCCTCGATCAGGCTCAGCTGTCGGTCCCGGCGTCCCTGCGCCGCCGCGTACTCGTCGCTCAGCCGCTCGACCTCGCGCTGCAACTCGTCGGGCGTGCCCGGCCCGAGCGGCTCGGCCTCGACTTCCACCCGGGCCTCGGTGACGCGCACCCCGGGGGCGCCCAGGACACGGGTCCGCAGCGAGCCCGGGTCCAGCGAGCGGGGCAGTCCTGTCACCCGCACCCGGCCGTCCGGCGACACGCTGCCCCGGGCCAGGCGTCGGCAGACCGCGCCCTGTGCGTACACCACGACCGAATCGAGGGTCGACCCCCACCTCTGCGTTGATTCAGCTGTCATGCGCTCTGCCCCCCCGCCGCGTTCATGCTGAGCGAAGCCTACGCCCGGGCGGTCTGCGCGTCCGCGTCGATTCAGGAGATGGCGTCAGGACCACACGCCCTGTTGGCTGAGCAGCCGTTTCACGGCCTCCCCCAGGGGGCGGGTCGGTGGCAGCACCGGGGCGTGTGTCGGGACAGCCCTTGGGCGGTCGCTTCCGCATCTTGTTCGGTAGGCCCGTGGTGTCCGGTGCCGGGCACGGCAAGGCGGAGGTCTTTACAGGGCGTAGTCGGGAGCCCCGGCAAGGCAGGCCATTCGCAGCCCTCACGCGGAGTCGACCTCGGACGCCTTTCCGGGTGCGGAGGACGCAGCGGAGGACTGCGGTGTCAGGGACTCCGTGTTCGCCGACTCCGGGGCCGGCCGGGACGCGGGCGACTCGGTGACGGGCGGTGGCGCGGAGGCCGTCGGCTCCGGGGAACGCGGGGACGGCGAATTCGGCGGCTCGGCCGACGGAGACTCGGATGCGGGCGGGTGCGAGGACGGGGACTCGGACCCCGGCGACTTCGGGGACGCCGAAGCCGACGGGCAGGGGCCGGTGGACGGGCAGGGTTGCGGTGTGCGCTCGGCGGGCGGCTCGGTCTTCTTGTCGCTGCCACCGGTGTCACCCGCCTTTCGGGCGATCCAGTTCCCGGACTTCGGGTCGAACATGATGAACTCGTGAACCACCCGGGCCGCGGGTTCCACCACCACGACGTGCGAGGAGCTGAATCCGGGCCAGGCCTCGCCCTTCAGCCGTGTGGTGCCCTTCACCGCGACCGGCGGGAGCAGCGGATTCCCGCACGCGCAGCGCACTCGCGGTACACCGTGGTCGTCGACGAGAACGGCCGTGCCCGCCTGGAGCACCGCCTGGTAGCTGGTGGGGGCGCCGTTCCGGTACCCGTGGTTGGTGACCCGGGTGTCCATCCGCAACTGGACGGGGGTCAGTGCCCGCAGGTAGTCGGGGACGCCCGACGGATCGATGCCCAGGACGGAGGCGAAGGCCTTGTTCTTGTCCGGATCGGCTGTCAGCGCGGTGATCTGTTTCTCGACGTCGCAGCTGGAGACCTTGCGGGTGCCGCCGTACAGACCGGGGGTCGCCCCGTCCACGCCCTGAGTGACGTTCGCCCGGGTCTCCGACGGATTGGGCACCGGGGTCGGCGTCGCCGGGGCGCTGGTGCGCGCAGTCGAGGCGGTGAACGGATCCTGCCCGGCCGACCCCGCCGGCTGCAGGAACACCTCACCGGCCGCCGCCGAACCGCCGTGGGGGCGGGTGAGCACGACGGTCAGGATCACCGCGGCCACGAGGACGGCGCCGATCGACGCCATCGTCGGTACGGAACGCCACCAGGGACGACCAGGGCCACCGGGTCCACCCGGGACGGGCGGCCCACCGGTGGAGCCGCCACGGCCACCGCCACCGCCCGACGGGACATCGGGCGGTGGCGGCAACGGACCCGGCTTCGAGGGGCCCGAGAGGGGTCCGGAAGGGGGGCCTGTCGGGCGGCCGGACGACGGCGGTTGGGCACTCACGGGCTCTTCTTCCCGACGGAGGGATCAGTCCCAGTTTCTTCCGTTACCCGCCCATTGTGTGCCGGGTACTCGCGCGGCCCGCAAGCTGACGCCGTCGGGCCCTCCCAGGGGGCGGATACCCGCGCTCCTGCCTAGCGTGGCAGCGTGAGCCACCAGGGAGCGATCGACCGAAGCGGAGCGCCGCGCGCCGCGCACGGCTGGATTGAGGCTCTCCTGGCGGTGCTCGCCGGACTCGTGGTCATGGCCGTCACCGCGGCCCTCGGCCTCTGGGCGGCAGGTGCGACCGGTCTCCCCGCGGGCGCTTTCGTGAGTGTCGTCGCGGCCGTCGTGGTGATGGCGGCGGGCGGCTCCGTCTCCCTGTCGGGAAATGTCGGGGAACTGGCCAGGACCCATGCGGAATTCTCGGTGCTTCCGCTGTCCGTGACTCTGGCCGGGGCCCTGGTCATCGCCGCCGGCTTTCTGCGGCCCCTGCGCCACCGGGCGGTCGCGGGCGCACGCGAACTGGCCGGCTGGGCCGCCCGGGTGGCGGTGCTGTGGGCGCTGGTCCTGATCGGCCTGTCGCTCCTGGCCCGTCAGAGCTTCGACGTCCCCGTCCAGGATCTGACCCGGGATGTCATCGGTGACCTGCTGGGCGCCTCGCCGAAGGTCGGATTCAGGACCGACGTCCCGCTCACCCTGCTCCTCGGCCTGCTCTGGCTGGTTGGCGTCCTCGTCCTGGCTCTCGTCGTGTCGCGCGGCGCCCCGCTCCCGGCCCGCCTGCTGCGGTTCCAGGAGTCGGTGCGCCCGGCCGCGTACGCAATGGTCGCGCTGCTGCTCGTGTACGTCGTCCTGGGCGTGATCGTCGGACTCGTCGTCGTGGTGACGCGGGGCCACCCCGCCGAGACGTTCGCCGTGATCCTCCTGGGGCTGCCGAACCTCGTCTGGCTCGCGTACACGCTCGGGCTCGGGGCGTCCTGGGAGGGCAGGGTGGACGGGCCGTTCGGGCTGCCCATGCCACACGCGCTGGACTCGGTTCTGCGTACGCCGGACCTGTCCACCCTCAGCGTCTCCACGCTCGCCGACCACGACGGTCGGGCCTGGTGGCTGGTCGTCGCCGCCGCCGTGCTGACCCTGGCCGCCGCCTTTCTCATGGCGCTCCGCTCGCCCAGCTGGATGCGGCCGTGGCAGCACGCCGTACACATGGCGGTGGCGCTCCTCCTCACCGTGCTGACCATCTGTCTCGTCGCCGGGGCCTCGGTGCACTACGGCCTGTCGCTGCTGGGCATCGGGGACCTCGGCGGCGGTCTCGGCGGCGAGGTGACGCTGCGCCCGCGACTGGGATCCGCGCTCGTCGTCGCCGTCGCGTGGGGGCTGGTCACCGGCTTCCTCGGCAGCCTGCTCGCCTCAGGGATCCACCGGCGGGGAGAAGTCCCGGCGGACGGCTGAGGCGGTTGCGGACTTCGCCTCCCGCACCAGCCCGGGGAACACGGGCAGTGCCCACCGTGGCGGCGCGGGCGGCGGTTCGGCCCCCGCCCCCGTGGTCCAGGCACCGATCCGCATATCCACCTGCGTCGGCGGATGGTTCTCCTGCACTGCGCCCCGGGCCGCACCGCGCAGTGCCGCCACGAAGTGCAGACACGAGTCGTACCGGTCGTCGGGGTTCTTGGCCAGGGCCTTCGCCAGTACGTCGTCGACGGTGGCCGGGAGATCGGGGCGCCGACCGCTCAGCGGTGGCGGCGGGTCGAACTGATGGGCCCACAGCAGAGCCATGTCGTCGTCGCGCTGGAAGGGCGGCGCACCGGCCATCGTCTCGTACACGACACAGGCCAGGCTGTAGACATCGCATCGGCCGTCCACCGGGCGGCCGGAGATCTGTTCAGGCGCCACGTAGTCGAGCGTGCCGACGAACTGGCCCACCGAGGTGAACCCGGTCAGCGACAGGGACTTCTTCGTCAGCCCGAAGTCCGTGAGGTACACATGCTCCGGGTGGTCGCTGTCCGTGCCCGCCGCGATCAGTATGTTGCCGGGTTTGACGTCCCGGTGCACCAGATCGTGGTCGTGGGCTGCATCGAGCGCGGAGGCCACCTGTGCGGCGATCCGGACCGCCACCGCCATCGGGAGAGGCCCCTGACGGTCGATGAGGGCACGCAGGTCCTGCCCGGCGACGTAACGCATCGCGATGTAGAGGATGCCCTCGGTCTCCCCGGCCTCGAAGACCGGCACGATATGCGGGTGATCGATCGCGGCGGCCACCCGTGACTCATGGGTGAACCGCTTGCGGAAGGTGTCGTTGCGGGCGAGTTCGGGGGCAAGCAGCTTGAGGGCGACGGTGCGGTCCAGTCGCAGATCCCTGGCCCGGTACACGACGGCCATGCCGCCGCGGCCGATCTCGCTCTCCACCTGGTAACCGGCGATCCGCCTGCCGAGCAGATCGGACGCGCGGCCCACGGGCAGTGCCGTGTCCTGCCGGGGGTCGGGGGAGTGCGGGGCGCCCGTCGCGGGATCGGGGGAGATCATGCGTCACCCGTCCGGGTGGGTGGATGCGCGGTGTCCGCCCCGGACCGGTCGCCGGGCCGCAGGAGCTGGGTCGGCTCGGCATCGGCGGGATCCGCCGGGCGGTACGGGGCCACCTGCGCGGGGTCGACGATCTGCGTCGGCTCGGGCTCCCGTGCGTGTGCCTCGCCCGCTCCGCGGTCCGTGGGGGCACTGGCCGGCCGACCGGGACCGCCCGAGGCCGCGTACGTGCTCAGCTGTGTGCCGTCGCAGTACACCCAGCGCTCGTGCTCGGCGTCGTACAGCCACATCGCCTCACCGTCGACGACCATGCCCACCCGCAGCCCCTGGGTCCGGCGGCGGAAGGTCTCCCCGTCGATCCGACCCTCGGCCAGCTCCTCCGCGGCGCCCCGGTACCGGGTCAGCGACTCCTGGACCCGCGCCATCAGCGGCCGGGGGTCCGCGGTGCGCGCGAGCGGCTGTCCGGACTCCGGCGGGCCGTGGGGGACGGAGACGAGCAGCCGGCCGTCGACCCATGCCGACCAGCCGTTGGCGCAGAGGATCTGCCCCCAGTCGCCCCGCCGACCGAGCAGCTGGACGGGAAGCAGCGGGTCGAGCGGCTCGGTGGGCCGGGTCACGTCGGGTGCCTCCCAGGCGGACATCCCGTCCGGGGGTACCACGTGTGTGGGGCGGAACCCGGGTGTCGCCATGGCTCCCGCCTCCGCTACTTCCGCATGATGACGGGCTCGTGCCGACGAAGCAGCCGCGCCACCACCAGTCCGAAGACGACCGACAGCACCACCAGCATCCCCATGTTCAGCAGCCACGCCGCCGCGGAGTGATCGAACAGCGGATCCGCGCTCACCCTTCCCGGCACGATCCTGGCGAGCCCGATGGTCCCGCCCATCGCCGCGATCGCCCACCGGGACGGCACCAGCCACGCCAGCTGCTCCAACCCGGGCACCCCGTGCAGTTTCAGCAGCGCACCGCAGAACACGACCTGGACGATGGCGAGGAGCACCAGCAGCGGCATGGTGACCTCCTCCTTGCGCACCAGCGCGGAGACGACCAGACCGAGCATCATCGCAGTGAACGACAACAGGGCCATGGCCAGTGTGACTTCGGCCAGCGGTGGCAGGAGAACACCTTTGCCGCCCGGGGCGTTCAGATCGACGCCCACCAGACCGACCAGGGTCAGAACCACCGCCTGCAGGACCGTAACGGTGCCCAGGACCACCACTTTGGACATCAGATACGCCGATCTGGACAGCCCGACGGCCCGCTCCCGCTGGTAGATCGCCCGTTCCTTGATCAGTTCCCGTACGGCATTGGCGGCGCCGGTCAGCACGCCGCCCACACAGAGGATGAGCAGCGCGTTGATCGCCGTGTCCTGGGTCAGCCGGCTGCCGGCCAGGGCCCGGGTCATCGCGCCCATCACGAACGGCAGAGCGATCATGATGGCCAGGAAGGTCCGGTCGGCGCTCAGCGCGGCGGCGTACCGGCGCACGAGCGTCCACAGCTGAGCGGCCCAGCTCCGGGTCTTCGGCGGTGGTGCGACCGGGGGGACCGCAGCGTGCGGCAGCCGGGGCTGCGCGGTGGAGTTCGCGATGTACTGCTGGTGGAACGGCGAGGCGCGGTACTCCGCCGACCACTCCCGGCCCCGGTCGTGCTCGAACGCCTCGAACGCCTCCGGCCACTGCTCGAACCCGAGGAAGGCGAGTGCGTCCTCCGGGGGCCCGAAGTAGGCGGTCTTCCCGCCGGGGGCGAGAACGAGCAGCCGGTCGCAGACGTCGAGGCTGAGCACACTGTGCGTGACGACGATGACCGTACGCCCGTCGTCGGCGAGCCCCCGGAGCATATGCATGACCGAGCGGTCCATACCGGGGTCGAGCCCCGAGGTCGGCTCGTCGAGGAAGAGCAGCGACGGCTTCGTCAGCAGCTCCAGTGCGACGCTGACGCGCTTGCGCTGGCCGCCGGAGAGGCTGTGGATCGACTGTTCCGACCGCTTTTCCAGACCCAGCTCCCGGATCACTTCGGTGACCCGGGCCCGGCGTTCGGACGGGGCCGCGTCGTGCGGGAAGCGGAGCTCGGCGGCGTACCCGAGGGCGCGGCGCACGGTCAGCTGCGAGTGCAGGATGTCGTCCTGCGGGACGAGCCCGATGCGATGGCGCAGCTCGGCATAGTCGTGGTAGAGGTCGCGGCCGTCGTAGAGGACGCTGCCCTCGTCGGCCGGGCGGAGGCCGGTCAGTGCGTTGAGCAGGGTGGACTTGCCCGAGCCGCTCGGACCCACCACGCCGAGCAGGCACTTCTCGCCCACCGGGAAGGAGACCTGTTCGAGCAACGTCTTGCGGCCCCGGTCCACGGTGACCGCCAGGTCCTGTACATCGAGCGAGACCTCACCGGTGTCGACGAACTCCTGCAGCACGTCGCCGACGAAGGAGAACTCGGAGTGACCGATACCGACGATGTCACCGGCGGCGACCGGGGCGCGGCGGACCAGTTGGCCGTTGAGATACGTCCCGTTGTGCGAGCCGAGGTCGACGATCTCGTATGTGCCGTCCGGATGCGCCCGCAGTTCGGCGTGCCGGTGCGAGACGGTCAGGTCGTCGACGACGAGGTCGTTGTCGGCGCTGCGGCCGATGCGTACGGTATGGACGGGCCGCGGTCTCACAGTGGTCGGCTGCCGGAACGTAACGGTGGCGGCGGGCATGGAGACGGTGGACGGGCGGTCCGCCGGATGCAGAGCGGGGGCCGGGGGTTCCTGACCGACCAGAACGGCGCACGGCCCGTCCGCGGGATGACCGAACCGGATGACGCTGCCGGGTCCTACGCCCGACTCATGGATGCGCCTGCCGTCGGTGAACGTACCGTTCGTGCTGTTCTCGTCCTCCAGGGACCAGTGGTCGGCCACGGGCCGGAGCACCGCGTGGTGCCACGAGACCCGGACATCGTCGATGACGATGTCGCTCAGCGGGTCGCGGCCGACGTGGTAGTCCCGGCTCGGACTCATCACCGTGGGTCCTGCGTCGGTTTCGAGAATGAGCTCGGGCGCAGTCGACGCGACAGGCCTCTCTGACATGGTCGAATTCTATCTATTGGTGCGGATATCTGCTCATGGGTCCACGTCGGGACGCTCTGCCGGAACACGGCGGGCTCACGGGGCCGGCGCGCATCTCCCCAGGCCTGACCGGACCCGATCGACCGGCCGGCGTGGTGCGATGCCCGGCGGCCGCACTGCCGGCGCACGCCTTCGCTCGGAGAGCCGACGCGGACAGTCCGTCGACCCGGCAGGGAAGGAGACCCGTCGCCGACCCGGATGACGATCACTGAAGCGGATTCGCCTCCTGGCGCCCGCCTCGTCCTCACCGGAGCAGATCCCGATGCCTCGTTCCCCGCCGGATCACGTCGGCACAGAATGGCTTGATGGCACACGTACATGACGATCCATCGTGGTGACGCCATCCGTCGCGGGGGAGGAGCGGTGCTTCCTGGGCGTCGTCGTCGGTGAGGGCTCTGCCGCCGCGAGGGGGTTGCCGATGGTGCCGGGAGCTCTGCCCCCGGCGGAGACCGCGTTGCCCTCCTGATCGAGGAAGCGGTCTCCGCGGTCCGTCCACAGCCCGAGGGGGGCACGGAGCCGGGCTGCGACCGAGATCGCACGCGAGGTGTGCGGGAGTGGCCCCGCCTACCCGCCCGTGTAGAACCCGATCGTCGCTGCCGTCGTGGCCGCCACGACCCCCGCGTCCGCGCCGGAGGCGGCATACGCGGCGCCCCACTCCTGGCCCGACCGCGTCATGAACTCCTTCGCCTCGGGCGACGTCTGCCAGGCCGCGGCGTCCGCCTTGCTGATCCTGCCGCCCGCGAGATGCCTCCCGAGCCCCAGGAGCATCAGGTCCCAGCCGACCCCGACCGCCCCTGGCCCGAACTGCCCCCAGAACTCTTCCGGAACCACGGCCACATGCTCCAGCTCGAACACCGTCCGTCCGTCGCCCTCGGGTGTGAGCCGCACCTCGACCTCGCTGAACCCGGGATCCGGCCCGAACAGCCAGGTCACCCGCAACCGCTCCGGCGCGACGCACTCAAGGATCTCGCCTCCGGCGTTCCCCTCCAGCTGGTACTGCCCGCCGACCTCGAACTTCCCGCTCACCGGCAGGAACCACCGCCCGATCCGCTCGGGTGACGTCACCGCGTCCCACACATCGGCAACCTCGGCGTCGTAGCTGCGCCGCAACAGCACCGTGCGAGCCTCACCCGCCCCGACCTGCCGCCCGCCGACCTCCCGGTGCAGCCGGTTGATCTCCTCGACGATCTCACTCATCACTGCTCGCTTCCTCGCTCAGCCTGCGCTCGCGCTTTCCCCGCGCGAGCTCCGTCCCCAGCGCGTCGAGCCGCTGCTCCCAGAACCCCCGGAACCTCTCCAGCCATGCGTCCACCTCCCGCAGCGGCCCGGTCTCGACGGCGTACAACCGCCGAGTCCCTTCCGCCCGCACAGACGCGAACCCGCTCTCCCGCAGCACCCGCAGATGCTGCGACACGGCCGGCTGCGAGATCCCGAACTCCTCGCGGATCACGGCACTGACCTCACCCGATGCCTTTTCGCCCGATGTGAGTAGTTCCAATATTCGGCGTCTGACCGGGTCCCCAAGAACATCGAAGGCATGCACACGCCCAACTATGCCATCGTTCGCTTATATAAGCGAGTCCTTAATGAAGCGTCTCAGGGCACGACAGCGACCACCGCGATGCCGACGGGACGGCCTCGACGCGACGCCGGGCAGCATCCCCGGAACCTCGGTGCCGTGTGTGAACGTCGCAAACATCTAGTGCCCCACCCGGCAGGCTTTGCCCCGTCGCGCCGCCCGGCACGCCCTCCCCCAAGGCCTCAAGGGCCAGGGAGACCCCCTTCCGCGTCGGCCAAAAGGCCTGGTGGCTCCTTCCCCGAGCTCTCGACTCCGTTCGAGCGGGGAGACCCTTCCGAGGACTTCCGGCGGCCGTGGGATCGCACGCACCGGACGACGCTCCTCATGGGGCAAACGTGGCCGGTCACCGCACTGGTGGCATCCGGTGCAACTCCGGACGCGCTCAGGCTCCGCGGGCCGGCAGCGGCCGTCATGGCGGTGCCTCCTCCGGCCGCCATCCCCAGGCCGTGATCATTCCCGGCGACAGCGCGGCGCATTCGGGTGAGTCGAGATACCGGACCGCCGCGTCGACCGCCGCGTCGTCCACCAGCCCGGTGGCCAGGATCGCCTCCCTCGCCCGGTCCCATGTCCCGGCCCAGAAGCGGCTGATGGGGCTTCCGGGGACCAGGGGCGGTACCTGGATCTCGGCGGCGACGGACACAAGCCCCGTGGCGCGCAGCAGATTTGGGTAGTCGGGGACCCACGAGACGTCGGTGCCGATGGTGTCCCGCAGCCCCTGCCACATGGCCTGCATGACCCGGGTGTACGGCGTCGTGGGCGCAGTCGCGGTGGTCAGGTCGACGGCGTCGCTGAGGACGAGCACCCCGCCGGGAACGAGAAGTTCGCCCAGGGCGGCGATCAGGCGCTGCCGCGAGGGCAGATGCATCAGGACGAATCGGGCGTGCACCAGCTGGAATCGGCCGGGGGCGAACCCCGGGGCGCTGATGTCAGCCTTCAGGACACCGAGCCCGGGGAAGGTGCGAGCGGTGAGGAAGCGTATGTCGCGGTCGACGGCGAGCACGGTCGCGACGCCCGCTTCGCGCAGCAGCCGCCGGGCGATGGTGCCGGTGCCGGCTCCTACGTCGAGACAGTTCCACCCCGACCCGACCCCCAGGTTCCGCAGGCGGGCCATCGTCATGTCGTCGTACGCGAGCGCGCCGAGGTCGATGCGGTCGTCCTCCCCGGCCTGATCGGGCCGGAACACGGCCTCCCCGTAACGGTCCGCTGTGGACAACTCCGGCGGCTGTTCGCCGGACCGCGCGCGTGCGCACATGCGTCGATCACCGCCTCTTTGCCCCGCAGGGCATCGAGCGAGCGGCCTGATGCCCCTGGAGTGACGGCCACCGCCCGCCGCGGGCACTCCTCCATTGTGACTCCTCCCCGCCCTGAAGGGACGGGGCTTCTCGCTATGCCGTGTGGGCGTTGCGACGGACCAGCCCGGCCCGTAGAACATTGAGTGCTCCCACTGTGTCGGCGTGCGCCGTGTGTCCGCACGACTGGCAGAGGAAGGTCTCCTGTGTGGGCCGGTTCTCCTTGGAGACGTGCCCGCATTCGGGGCAGGTCCGGGAGGTGTTGCGGGGGTCCACGGCGATCACTTCCCGTCCGGCGCTTTCAGCCTTGGCATGCAGGATCGTCAGGAACACCCCCCATCCGGCGTCGGCAATGCTGCGGTTGAGTCCAGCCTTCGCCGCTGCCCCATTGGGCAGGAATGCGCCCGCCTGCTCGGGGTCGGGCTTCGGTGCGGGGGCCCTGCTCATGTTGCGGATCTCGAGGTCTTCGTGCGCGATGACATCGTGCGCCCGGACCAGGTCGAGCGCGGTCTTGTGCGCGTGGTCGAGCCGCCGGCGGCGAACCTTGCCGTGCAACCGGGCGACCTGGTCCACTGCGCGCTGGTGGTTCCTGGTGCGGTCCTTGGCCTTGCGGCGCGGGAACCTGGACAGGGCCTGCTGTGCGGCTTCGAGTTTCGCAGCAGCGCGGCGGCCGTGGCGCGGGTTGGAGACGAACTCGCCGCCCGAGTCGGCAAGGAAGTTGGCTATGCCCAGGTCGATACCGACCACGCTGCCGGTCGTCGGGAGCGGTTCGGGCTGCTCCTGTTCGGCGGTCAGCACGACGAACCACTTGCGGCCCTCACGCTTGACCGAGACCGTCTTGACCCTGCCGACCACCGCACGGTGCCGGTTAACCTTGACATGCCCGACCCCTTGCAGCCGCACGCGGGTGACAGGGTCGTGCGGGGTGGAGTCCCACCGGCAGCCGTCCCCGTCCTTTGGGAACTCCACCGTGTCGAACCAGCTCACCGAACGAAAGCGCGGATAGCCGGGCGTCTGACCGGACTTGATCCGGCGGAAGAACGCGGCGAACGCTTTGTCCAGCCGGCGCAGCGTCGCCTGCTGCGAGGAGAACGACCAGCGCCCCTGACGCTCAGGATCGAACGCCCTGATGTCCTTCAACTGCCCGGACTGCATCCCGTACCGGACGGTGGTCCTCGATACATGCCGGTAGGCATCCCGTCGTTCCTGTAACGCCCCGTTGTAGAGCGAGCAGTGATCCCGCAGCATCTCGCCGAGCGCGATCTGCTGGCCCGTGGTGGGCCGCATCAGGAACTTGTACGCACGAATCATCCAGCCCACCCCCTTTTGGGTCAGTCCGGCCAACATAGCTGGCGCCACTGACAACCCAGAGAACTCCGGCGCTCCGCGCCTCCGGGCCAGGGATCGCGTTCCCGCCCGGCCTGAAGGCCGGGATTCCCCGCGAAGATCAGGGATGGCCGGGGTGCTCCGTGTCTTCCCGGCGTGACTGCGGGCGGGCACGGTCCTGACTACCGGACCTCGGCGGCAAGGCCGGCGAAGAGGGCGAGGTGCGGCCGGGTCCGTCGGCCGCCGACGGGTCATGGCGGCGACCCCGGTCCTTCAGTCCGGGTTCACCGCCGGGTTCCGGAACCAGGCAATCCTGCCCGGGACGGCCCTGGGGCCCCGGCCCGGTGCCGTCCACGACGAAGGAGAAACTTCCCGCATGTACCGCCCCGTGCCCGAATGGGCCGACCCCCAGGTTCCCGCAGAGACACTCGACGCCCAGGGGTTCAGCCGCCGCGGTCTGATGCGCCGCGCGGGCCTGTTCGGTGCGGCTTTCGCCGCCGCGTCGCTTGCCTCGCCCGCCCGCGCCACGACCCCGGCCACCGAGGGGAACGGTCGCGCCCCCGACCTGGTCTATCTGGTCGGGGACCACCACAACCACTCCGTGTACAGCCATGACGCCAAGTACACGTTCTCCCAGCTCGCCTCCGCAGGGCAGAAGTTCGGTCTGGACTGGATGGTCTTCACCGAGCACAGCAACATCGGCCACGTCGAGTTCGGTGCCGCGCTGGAGCACCAGGAGATCCTCAGGGCACGCGCCGACAACAAGCGCATGCTCATCTTCCAGGGGCTGGAGTGGTACATCCCGGGCGCCGAACACTGCACCGTCTTCTCCCCGCCCGGACGGCACGAGGTCGAGCTCCTCACGAGGTTCGAGAAGGAATTCGACGGCAAGCTGCTCGGCTACACCGCCGGCGCCCCGGACCACCCCGACACCCCGCGGAACGAGGCGCACGCGGTGAAGGCCCTCAGGTGGCTGGCCGAGCAGCGCCGTACCGGATACGTCGACGACGTACTCGTCCTCGCCAACCATCCGATGCGTCTGGGAATCGACTCCCCCCACGAGATGCGCGGCTGGCGTGACGCCGCACCCGGCATCATGATCGGCATGGAGGGCGCCCCGGGCGCCCAGGCCGGCGCGATCCCGGGCTGGCACCCGGACACGAACATCCGCGGCGAGTACACCAATGCGCCGTCCGCCGATTCCTGGCCCGGCTATCCGCGCGAGGCATACGTCACGTACGGCGGCTTCGACTGGGCGACCGCGACGGTCGGCGGCCTCTGGGACGCGATGCTGGCCGAAGGCAAGCTCTTCACGATCACCTCGAACTCCGACGTCCACCGGGTCGCCCAGGACACCTGGGTCAACGGCGCCTGGCCGCCCGGCGAGAACTTCGACAACACCGGGCATGTTCCCGACCCGTACGACACCACGGAGCCACAGCCCGGAGGCGACTTCTGGCCGGGGCAGTTCAGCCGTACGCATGTCGGCGTCACCCGGTACGGCTACCGCCATGTGATGGAGGGGCTGCGGGCCGGCCGGGTCTGGGTCGACCACGGGCACCTTCTCGACGGCATCGACGTCAAGGTGCGCGGCGAGCACGGCAACAGTGCGACGCTCGGCGGCCGGTTGCGCGCCCGGCGCGGCGAGCGGCTCACGCTGACCGTCACGGTGACGGCAGCGTCGCGCCGCAACCCGTACGGGGTGCTCCCGCAGCTGGAGCACGTCGACGTGATCCGCGGCGCGGTCAGGGGCCCGGTCGCCGACCGCGACGACTGGCACGCTCCGGACACCCGGGTCGCCCACACCGCCGACGTCTCAGGACGCCGCGGCACGTACACCCTGAACCTCCCGGCCGGACGCGCGGACGAGCCGTTCTACCTGCGGCTGCGCGGCAGCGACGGCAAGCGCCACGGGACGGGGTTCCTCGGCGCGTCTGTCGACCCGCACGGTCCGCTGCCGCACGAGCCGGGGCAGGGAAACCCGTGGCTTGACACGTGGTTCTACACCAACCCGGTGTTCGTGGACGTCGTCCGCTGACCACGAAGCCGCCTCCCGCGCGACGTCCGGGCG